>CAZIIZ010000056.1:0-9676 GCA_964539225.1 uncultured Hyphomicrobiales bacterium
CCTCTAGTATCTTCAAAACCTAATTTATTTCCTGCATAAGAAAACGCTTGGCAAGGGAAACCTCCTGATAAAAAATCAATATCTTTATATTCAGAAAAGTCTATCTTGCTAATATCACCCTCAAGAATATTCCAATTTGGGCGGTTCTTTCTTAGTGTAGCACAAGCATCTTTGTCTATTTCATTCAAGGCAACGGAATTGAACCCAGCTCTTTCCAAGCCTATTGCCAACCCACCAGCACCTGCGAACAACTCAATTGAGTTATACTTCTTGATGGGTTGTATATTTTGTTCATCTTCCCATCTAGAGTCAAGCATTGCTTTCACTTGAGGAAAAGATTCTAAATCAGCCAAAGAATAATTGTCGTCATTTAATGGTTTAACCTTTCCATTTCTCTTCCAACTTTCTACTGTCCTTTTCGATACAGACATTATATCTGCCAACAATGACTCTGAAATAATGTTTTTAGACATTGAATTCACCGAATCCTTCATATTTTTCGAATGATAATAGATAAAGGCTTTTAAGTAAATTAGGCGATATATTTTCTAATTCTGTAAAAACTGTATTTGATTCAGTATCCAATTCAATCTCACTAATTATATCTTCAATTACATTTGGCAATTGTTCACAAAGATTTTTAAATGCAGTTTTCTCACCGGTTACAAGTTCGTAAAACTTATCAATTGATACGCGTCTTATCTTTTTATTAGAAACATAATTATTATCTAAACTAACATTCCAAACAGTATCTTGGCTTTTTCGAGCAATTACTTCTACTAGCATACAAGTTGCGTCTGGAGCATTAATAATGGTGTTTTGCATCCTCATATATGTTTTTTGTGAGGATGATGAATTCATGGTATTATGTTTGTTTTTCATTTCCACATAATACTTCTTATCCTCGTTAACAATATCATATCCTTTTCTGGGTACACTCCAACCATCACCTATGTAGTTAAAGATATTTTGATGGAAATAGCCTATGTGGTTTGTATTAGATTTGTCCATTTGCCTAACTATTTCACTTTCAACTACACTACGAATATCTTTATTATAAACCTTGGAATCAAAAGTCAGTTTAATCGGATCGATAATGTTTTTGTTGAACGTAGCCAAATCAACCTTAAATCTGTATTTTTTTACCGTATTTTTAGTATGGTTGTATAAGTCTTCATTAGTGATAAAGCTAAGATTGTAATTTCTCAAAACTTCTCCTTGTTTATTTTACTTTTATATGATACAATTAGACAACTTACAAAAAATAGTTAATAAATCTTATTTGCTTTTTTGCGTAATCGGGAGTTTCATTGAAATTACTAACGTATTTTCAATAATCTCTGTAGTGCAAATCTAAGGATATTTTTTGGGATTACCAAGCTAAGAATGGCTGCTTAATTGCGAAATTATCTATTCCAAACTCAAAGAGGTCAAATATTTACAGAGAATTAAATAAAACGTTAGACTCCGACGGAGTCGCCACTAGCTCCAAACTCAATAGCTATAATAATACCATCCCTTAGGAATTATTAGAAAACGGCGTTAACTATAAAGTAAATTCACGAATTTGCTCTGCTGATAATATTAATTCAATTAGTAATAAAGGTTCAGATTTTTTACTTTATATACGCATACAATCCGGCAGCGAAAAGAGTTACCAGAATAATTCCTTCCACTATGTTCTGCGGAATCCCATAATTACTTATCAGGAATATAACTTGAATATATAACGCAAAATATGCGATATGATATTTCTTTCTATCAACCTTGATAACTACTTTGCCGTCTTCTATATTATCATCATTAGGAAACAAAAGTAACAAAAATAAAGATAATCCTAAAGAAGATATTTGATGATCCGAAGGCGTATAGGGCGATAGAAAGGTAAATTTGCCTAAACCCGTTATTATTATTAGAGCAAGACATAAAGCAGCTTTTAGATTCTTGTGCATTTTATTTTCCTTTGATTATTTAGACTTTCAAATTCATAGTTTGTTATTCCCATCGCTCCTAAAAAGCAAATCTTTAAATATTTATTGAAACCGCAGCCATTGAAAATGTTTAGTGCGATAGCTGTGGTAATTATAACATGTTTGGTTGCCTCTCCCAAATATAAGCACTCGAACACTCCAGCGATGCTCATAAACATTGCAACAATAAATAGAATTTTCCTAAATTTGGTTTCTAATCCAACTGAATAAGTAAGAATTAATAAACAAATATTTGCACTTACAATCAAAGCCAATTCTATCAATTTCCTACTTGCATAATCTGAATGTAGCAGCACTTCGGTCGAAATTAATAAACTCAAAAGCACCAACACATTAATGGCAATGGTTAATACTAAGCGATAATATCTATTAAACATATTTCTTCAATCTAAGTTTTTACATGATATTTATTTAAGTTTCTAACAGTCGGTTTAATCAGTAACAATATTTTTTTGATTAAATAAGAAAATAGCTATCGTCAGTGCAAACATATTAACTTGTTATTTCGTTGGGAAATTCGCATTCATCAGTATTATTCTATTGACCAACAAAGCAACAAGGAATCCGAAACCCAATATGTTTTGTATTATTCTATTCAATTTTCCCTCAAATATTAATTTGATTCAGATATATTATCATTTTTCCCATACAACGCTTGGATAATTGTTTTGTTATAGAGGCTGAAATTAGCAATTAGTAAGCAATTTGCCGCCAATGCGAATGCACGAATTAAGTGCTTAGTCGCATCTCCAAAAAAGAAATACTCCAACACAGCTAAAACGGTTATAATAATCATCACTCTGAACCAAAGTCTAAATTTTGGCGTTACTTCATTATATAATGAAGCTAAAAGATAAAATCCAATATTTGCCGGAAACATACAAGCTATAACCAGCTCATTTTGGTAAATATAACCGAAATCGACAAGCACTCCGCATAGAATTAAAATTCCTGCGAGCAATAGTAAAAATATCGCAATCACAATTGCAAAGTGATAAATTCTTTTAGTCATTCTTTTATCTATTATGTTGTAAACTACAAATATAAATAAATTCATATTGTCAACAAAGGAATAGTTTTTTTATTGCAAGAGTTAATCGTCTGAATTGAGAATATTAAAACAAAGCATTATTTCAATGAATGCCAATGTCGCAATTTATACATTTTCAAAAAGCTACTAAACAATATTTATCGACTATTTACGGATTAAGCATTTTATTTTGTATATTGTCTTAATTATTCGTAAATTAGAATTCAGTATATTCGGTTCGCCAATTAGCGAATATTAAGTATTCTTTTCCGAATACTAGATTTAACGAGATTAATGATTATTATCAAATATAACTTAGGAGAATTATGACACATTTAATTAACCGATTGCGATTATTAACAATTCTGATTGCTATCATTCTATTATCATTCGATGCTTATGCCAAAGAATCAATTACCGAAGGCACATCTTTCTGGTTTGGTATCCCAAATTTGCACAAAGGACTGAAAGAATTACCTCGTGGCTCGACTACCGGTGCATCCGAGGAATTATTTATTTCTTCTAAAGTACCGACATCGGTACGTCTCTACAATTCTAATGGTGGTATAATTAAGACAATTGTAGTTGAAGCTAATACACTTAAAATTGTACCTTTGCCTTCAGGTTATCAAAGCACTATAAGCGAAGTAGTAACTGACAATAAATCATTTTATGTAGAGTCCGACAATCCCATTTCATTGACCGTCTATATCGCTTGGTACAAAACCGGAGAAGCTTTTCAAATTATTCCGGTTGATTGGCTCGGCACGGACTATATCACATTAAATCTATACCAAGACAGATGTCGAATGATTGACAATGGTACTATTGAGGGCGGTGCTACGGGCGGACGTACGCTCGACCATCCAGCACAAATATTAATCGTAGCTACCGAAGACAACACAGAAGTTGAATATTATCCTACAGCTAATACTGAAAAAGTTAAAGCCGGAAAAGCAGGCACAGTAATATTAAGCAAAGGTCAAACTTTCTTGATTATGGGCGACGTTAGTAATCCATTAATGTATCAATATGAAGAAACTGATATAACAGGTACTCGTATTCACGCTACCAAAAACATAGCTGTTTACTCAGGACATACTAAATCAGCATTCCCGAAATTTGCACCTTCGTATTATAGTTCATATTCTGCAGATTTCCTTCGTAACATGCTATTTGATTCAATGTGGCCAGTAAGTATGCTTGGTAAAGAATATGTAACTGCACCCGTAAAATATTTGAATAGAAGATACCAACATAAAATTCCAGATGACGAAGGCGATTTAATCAGATTCGTAGCGACTGAAGATAGCACAACAGTGTATGAAATGAGAGCCGACGGTAGCGGTTGGAATCCGATGAGAACCGGACTAAAACGCGGAGAATATTATGATATTCGTAGCAGAATTACTCCCGGATATTTCAAATCGAACAAGAAGATACAAGTAGGTCAATATGCTAAAGGTTGGTTTTGGTGGAGTGGCGACATCGTTCCGAAAACTGAAGGCGGAACAGACAAAGAAGATGATTTGCTTAATCCTCCAGAATCTGGCGAAGGTATGCTGATGACAGTTACTCCAAATGGACATTGGACGAATCATGCGAGTTTCGCATCAATACCTAGTCAATCGAATTTCTTCACATTAATTTTCAAGACCGGAGATGAAAATTATATAAACTTAGACGGAGCAAATATTAAGCAAACTTTTGGTAATAAAATTAAAGCAATAGTGGGTTCTCCATATTCATATCTGTCAGAGCAATCAGCAAAAGGTGCACACTTCGTGCAATCTACTCAAGAAGATGCACTGTTCGCTCTTTATGGTTATGGCAATATTGATGCTCATAAAGACGGATTTGCTTATGGGTACAGTGCCGGCAATAATTATTCTGAAACTTGTGCCGATTCTCTCTATATATCATCTAACAATACTTCAATTGGTAAAATGAGCGGTACAGTAGAAGCATTTGACTTGTTAAGTGATGCAAATTGTGCGAAAATTTTAACTATTATGTCTGATTCGTCCTTAAACTCCAAATTAACCTATACAATTAATCCCGACAAGAAAACTGCTGATTTTAATATTACATTCCCAGACTTAGCGGTAGATGGATATTTAAAACTTACAGTAATATCCAAATCCGGCTCTAAATTTAGCAAAGAATTTATTTATAATGCTATTCCATTATCGGCTGATACTTCTGCACAAAATTATGAACTACGAGAGACCAAAAAAGATTCTGTGAGAATTATTACAATTAGCAATTCCGGTATTGAGCCTTTAACAATTGATAGCTTATTTTTGCTCAATAACAATGGAATCTTTAGAATAAATTCAATAGAATTGAAAAATATAGTTTTAGCTCCCGGAGCAACTAAACCTTACGAAATAATTGCTCGTTTCGATAATAGTAATATACCAACGGATACGGCACAATTAATTGCGTCGATTAACAAAATTGATATGCCGCTTGTTGATTTATACGCAGAATATAATACTGCAATTTGTACAATAGGGAGTGATAATTGGAAAAAAGTAAAACTATACATAGACCAGCCTACGTCAAAGCCAGTAGCAATTAAAAATGATGGTTCTGAGCAATTAAAAATTACGTCTGTGAAATTCAGCAAAGGTACTTCATCATTCAATATCGACGGTACTCCTGAGTTCCTTGTTGCTAGTTTAAGTACTCCATTTCTTGTCGCTCCGGCAACTACTTTGAATTTTGGAGTTACTTACAATCCGGAATTCACATCGGATACTGCGGAGACCAATGAGCTAATAATTACTTTCGCAAATAATGCAAATATTACCGTGCCTGTCTCCGCCAGCTACATCAAAGTGCCATTGCTTTCTGCTGATTCCGATACCTTGAAATTTACAAATCTCACAATTAATAAAGTATTTACATTAGATAAAGAAATCCGCAATAATAGTAATGCAGACGTTGAGATTAATTCTATTAATTTAACTGGTACCAATAGTGCATGCAGTTACGGTATTGTCGGACTTGCTACTAATTCAATTATACCAAAAAATTCTTCTAAAACTGTTCAAATTTCTATAAAGTTATCAAGTCAACCCACAACCGACTTAATAAATACTTTGCGAGTAAAATATATGAACAATACTCAAGATTTATTTAAAGTATTAATCCCTAAATCAGAGGTAACAAATAGCGTCGAAGAATTAGAAAATGCTTCTACCTTGCCAAAGGGTGCATATTCTCAAAATTCAAAACTATTATTCGAGAATAAAGATAATGCAATTACAAATATCAAACTTTGGAATGAAACCGGTAAATTGATTAAATCATACGAAGTCAATTCCAATAGCTATGAATTATCTGCTGAAGATTTGAACGTCGGAGTTTATTTATATCAAATACAATTCGGCAATCAAATTCTAAAAGGTAATTTCCTGATTACTCCGCTTAGATAAAATATTTACTGTAAAGAAAACTAATTTATTCTCTATAGATTATGCTTCTTTACAGATTATCAAATTGAATCCCCTTTCCGAATGATATATTATCATCGGGAAGGGGATTTTGCTTTGTATAGCAAAAAGCATGAGCTATTTATCTGTTATTAGCCTAACCATTATACACATCTTTTGGAGTTGTAATTCCTGCAAACGAGTCTTCGAGTGCATGCAGGAAATCCGTCTTCGGATTCAACGTAGTTAATCTAAATACTTGATAATAAGAGAGAACCAGTAATTATACTGAAAATTTAGAGTTTTAGATTCCGGTATTTGTTCGAAGACTCGTAAAACCGGAATGACACTATTTATCGTTATTGCCGAAGATGTGTATAATGGTTAGGTTATTAGCCTATCATCGGTATCAAATAAAATATGCTTCTGAAATTAACAAAAAAAATGTTAAATTTGCTTTACTGAGTATGTAAAAAATTCAACAAAGTATAGAATGCCAATCGACAATCTACATATCGACAGCGAAATCAACCGCGAACTGAACGAACGCGAGCAGTCTATATTGCGAACTATTATCAATCTTTATATACTTAACGCCACACCGATTGGTTCTCGCAATCTATCTCAATCTTTAGAAAAGAATATTAAGCTAAGTCCGGCTACAATTAGAAATGTAATGGCTAATTTAGAGGAATTGGAATATATTTCGCATCCGCATACTTCCGCAGGAAGAGTGCCGACCGACAAAGGCTACCGATTCTATGTGAACTCATTGCCGCAGAACAAGCTAAATAATAGTTCCGATTTTGAAAAGTTAAATATAGAATTGGACCAAAGCCGTGGAGAAGCTGTACTGAAGGATGCTGGACGATTATTGGGAGTTATTTCTCACTATTTGGCTGTAGTACGTATTCCGCATTTGCAGGATTTGCAAGTGCATCGCATTGAATTGATTCGCATTAGCTCGAGCAAATTGTTGATTGTAGTAGCTATGGATTCGAACATCGTACGAACAGTAACCTTAGAAATTCCATTTGTATTATCGGACAGAGACATGCTTGCAGTCTCCACATTTATCAATGAAAAAGTTTCCGGCAGGAGCTTAAGCTATATACGGCTAAACTTCCGATATATAGCCGGAGAATATTCTTCTGCTTCTACTCCGCTAATTGGTTTATTCGTCGATTCATTGGATACATTATTCCAATTTGAGAATAATTCCGACAAACTGCATTTAGCCGGTACACAAAACTTGTTCACTTTGCCCGAATTCGAATCCGTTTCGAAAGTGCGTTCGATCTTGGAATTAGTCGAGAATGAAGAGATTTTAGTTAGCATGCTCGATGCAGGCAATTCCATCTACAACAATCAAGAAGTAAAAGTAATGATTGGTTCGGAGATGAATAATGAATCAATGGAAGATTACAGCTTAGTAGTGTCATCGTATCAATTTGGCTCTGCTACCGGTTCAATTGGTTTAATCGGACCTCGGCGAATGAATTACTCTAAAGTGATTTCCTTGGTTCGCTCTATGTCTGAAATTATTTCCAACAAATTAGTACGATAGGCATTATAATCCGCTGCTAAATCCACGATTAGCTAACGATTATCCACATTATTTATTTATGTAGCAAAATTGTCATCCTGCAAGCGAGTTTTCGAGTGCATGCAGGAAATCCGTCTTCGGATTCAGCGTAGCTAATCTATCTTCGAGCAAATACCGGAAATCCCTCTTAGGATTCCTAACCATTATACACATCTTATAAATAGTTACCGACTTGTCATTCCTGCGGAACGAGTCTTCGAGTAGATGCAGGAAATTCGTCTTCGTGAATGGTGTTGTTTGAGATTCCGGTATTTAGCTACGCTGAATCGTAAGAACGATTTGTTCTAAGACTCACAAAACCGGAATGACAGTATTCATAGGTATTGTCGAAGATGTGTATAATGGTTGGCATTACGCCCTACAAATCAAAAAGATATTCCTCATAAGTATAGATTTAATGGAAATTCAGCATTGATATTAGTTTAGAAGTGCTAAACTTCCTTTTTTATGATTTATATTCAAAATAAATTCTTATTTTTGTAACTTGTATCGTTCTATATAATTTCATTAACATACAGACACAGGTAATATGAGAAAATACTGTTTATTCCTAACATTTATACTAATGCTTAGTATGTTGCACGCAGAAAGCCCTCGCTCGCAAACATTAAACCCATTTTACAAAATTCCTCAAAAGGGATTTCAAAATTTAAAACGAGATTCACTTCAAGGATTAAAAAACATCAATCCAGTTAGCGATGGCAACTTAATTGAAAAGCCCATAGATCCTAAGCTATATATAGTAGGGCCAGGCGATGTTTTCCGTTTGTCTGTGATGGCATCTACAAATATCGAGCGAGATATAATTATTTCTCCTGACGGCAGAGCCGTGATTCCTGATGCTGGAGTGGTGGATTTGAAAAACAAAACTTTAGAAGAAGCTGAAAAAATAATTATAGAAAAAGCCAAAAAAGTATTACGCTCCGACGAAATTTATTTAGTATTAAAAGATATTCGGAAGTTCAAGGTAACGATAAGCGGTTCTGTTGCGAAGCCCTCAACTGTAGTAGCTACGGCTGCCGAACGCGTGTCGGAAGCAATTGACAGAGTCGGCGGATTAACGCCTGATGCCTCACTTCGTAAAATATATTTAAAACGTGATGGCAAATCAATAGAAATTGATTTACTGAAATTCTATTTGAACGGAGATTTATCTGCTAATCCGACTTTGCTCGGTGGAGATTATATCTCAGTAATTCCAGTTAGCCAAAATGAAGTTATCCGCATAGAGGGCGAAGTATCATTGCCTGGCATTTTTGAATATAAAATGGGCGATTCGCTTTCTACCTTACTTCGATTTTCACAAGGTATATCCAAATCAGCATATTTAGATTCTGTTGAATTTGTCAGCTTCAAGCAATCATCAGATAAATTTATTACCGGTGCATCTACTGATGGAGTAGGAAATGTTCAACTGGGAAATCTACGTATAATTGATGATTTGAATAACGCATTTTATGCATATTACCAAACGCAAGGTCAGGCATCACCTCTTACAAAGAAACATTTTGAATCATTCTTGCCTGCTACTGACGCTGCAACAGGAATGCCTTATTCTAACTACAGCTATTGCATCAGTAACCCTGCAAGGGCGCAAACCGTAATACAA
>CAZIIZ010000057.1:0-9657 GCA_964539225.1 uncultured Hyphomicrobiales bacterium
GATCTACTAATATTTTATCAGAAATACAGCAACACTGCAAAATATCATCAGAATATCCCGCAGCTGTATCAATTATAATAAAATCAAAATCTGTAGTGTTTATTAGTTCCTCGAAAGTATTTAATACGTGATTATCGCAAAAAGTATTGCTGGTGAAATCAGCCGGCGAACCGGATAATATGTATAAATTACCATAAATATTATATATGGCAGTATTGACAGAAACCTTTTGTTCATACACTTCATTCAATCGTACAGTCGGTTCGACTCCGAATAGCAAGTGCATATTCGGGAAATGAATATTGGTGTCCCAAATTAATACTTTAGCGTATTTAGCTAATTCCGCTGATATATTGGCAGTTAATACGCTTTTGCCTACTCCGCCTTTGCCACTACATAATGTAATAACAATAGGTGAAGCTGACTGCGAGCATAATAATTTGTCAATATTATTAAGCATTTCTATTCTCCGATTGTATTTCCGGTAGAAGTAATTCTAGTAATTTTTTCCGTTCGGCTTGTTCAATATCGTCAGGAATATTTTGTCCTGTCGAAAAATAAGATATTGGAATAGACGAGGAGTTCAGAGCTTCTACTAATTCACCATAATTTGTAGTTTCGTCGGTTTTGCTTAGAATAATAGCGGTCGGTTTTAACTTTTTGAACATATTCAAACTCGCTACGATAGCCGAACGACTAAGATTGGATTGCAATACCAAAAATTTATAATCTACATGAACACCTTGAAGAAGTAGGTTGATTTCATCTATATTATTCGCATTGAATTGACATGTACCAGCAGTATCAACAAAAATAAAATCGTAACCGGTTTCTTTGATTATCACATTATGGATTTCATCTGCACTACTAATTGATCGGAATTGAATACCGGCTATGGATGAATATGCTTGTAATTGATCAGCACCGCCGATTTTTATATTATCGGCAGAAATAATTAGCACATTACTATCGTAAATTAATTTGCAAATTATGGCTAATTTAACTAATGCAGAAGTTTTACCGGATCCGGTTGAGCCTACGAATGCTACTGTTTGCATTGAATTGCTTTTGCTTAACACATTGCCGAATTGAATTTTCTCTAATAATATTTTTCCGGCGGAAAACAAAGCATCATTAATATTTATTTGCGGTTCATTGATATTTAGTCTTATGATGGTATTCAGAGCCAAATTCTCAGTGATACCACTATCGAGTAATATTCGATACAGCCTACGAATAACTGGTGAAAGGGAAGATATGTTTTTGAATCTAACAATTTCAGAAAGTTCAAATAATTGACTTTTTAATTCTTGTATTTCATTTAATATTTTTTCGGAATTTAGGTTTTGAGATTGAGATCCAATTTCTGAAGAATCTAAATGTTCAGAAGTATTATGCTGTTTTTTAGAGTGAGTAGCAATAGGTGGAGTCGCATTCTCATCGATAGCGGCAACAATTTCAATAACACCTTCTCCGCTTCCGTCGAGCTTATTGATTGTACGTGTAGATAAAATAATAGCATCTTCGCCGAGCTCGCGAAATACTCTTTCTTTCCCTTCTTGCACGTTAGAGGCAATATATTTTTTTATTTTCATATCTATTATTCTAAACTACATACAATTCATAACAATTGTAGAAGAAAATATCGTGCCATTATTGGAAACAATGCAGCTTATAGTTCCCCAATTAATTTAAAATACTTTTGATTTCTTTCTTTCGAACCTGAAATAATTCGATATTATCTTTGCAAGTCTGCATTTTTAATAAATATTCAGACTTTTCTTCATCATAGGTTTGTAATTCGGTTTCAAAAATAGAATTTTCTGATTTTTGTTTAAAAGAATTATAAGCTTTTGAAGAAAATACCAAACTCAATACAAACAATATCGCGAATATACTATACAAAATAAATTGTATGGAGTAAATCGGAGAATTTGGATTGTCCGGTTGTACAATATTAGGCAGGAAGATGGCTATCATTAAAATGGACAGAGTGAAACCGCTACTGATTAATGATACTAATAAATGATTGGTAAAAGAATTATTATTGATACGTCTCCGAATATCTATCATTAAATTTTCGGTATGCATCATTTTATTTTGATAGGTATTATATTCTTTTTTTATATTATTAATTTTCACGTCTAAGGAATTTATTTCTTTTTCTAATGATTTAATTTCGGCAGTTTTTTGTACTTCGATTCGTTCTTTTTCTTCTGCAATTTTATCTTGAATTTTATTAGTTAACTCCGAAAGTTCATTAAATTTCTCAGGATAGACAATTTTAACAAAATTTTTGATTTTATCAGAAGTATCGGACTTTAATAAAAACTTTTTCCCGTTAAAAAGAGTACGGTTTTGTTTGTACAAAGACTCTAAATCGTCAATTTCCTTAGTCAAAGCAATGCGAGCTAATTCAAAATTATTCTCTTCAGGGATGAATGCTAATGTTTGAAGAATTTCGAATTCCGACTCACTATAATGCTTCAAGTAATCAGATACACTTTCTAAAGCTCCTGACAACAGATTCAATGAATTATAAATTGAACTTTTGAACAACTTCAAATAGTTTTGAACAATGATTTTAATATCGTTGGCTAAATTATTATTCGAATTCTTTTCTAAGAGAAAGGTGTTATATAATAAGAAATTTTCTACTTCAAATGATTTGATTGTGAATTCCTTACAGTGAGCTAAGATATTATTATCTATGCCATTCATAAATGACAAAACATAAAGTATATTAACTTCTTTTTCCTTAAAATCTCGGGTAATTGAATCAAATGCCTGCTTGACCATTAACTTCTTATATTCATCTTCGTTAAAATTAGCCGAATCAATTTTCGAAAATACAAGTAAAGGGTTACCCATAGAAATTTCGAAATGATTTGCCTGCGGTAATTCGTTAGGTAAATTAAGCTGAAGTGCGATTTTAGAGTAATCATCAGAAGTAAAATTTTCTAATTGAATATTTTTAATTTTTCCTACTATTTCAGGCGGAATACTTGGTAGTAAACTGTCAACAGTATTTCTCGAAGAGAAAACAATGTTAAAATCAAAGAAATCAGACACTTTCATCTCGGAGTCAATAAACGAAATATGATACGAGATGAAATCACCGAAAGTTTTACTATAAAAGTAAGGGAGCAAATGACTGATTAATAATTGATACATAGATCCATTCACTGAATCAATATCATCAATAGTAAATAGAACGCTTATCTTTTCGTTATTCTTTTTAATTATTGGGCTGTCGGCATCAGTAAAGGGATAGAATATATTCATTAAATCTACGATGAATGATTCGACAGACACTGTAAATGTTTCTAATAGTAAGCGATGAATACTCTTTTTGGAATAATTCGATTTTACAAATTCGACGGCATATTTTTCAGCTTCTTTTATGTCGGAGTAATTAGAAGCCCAATAATGGCTTGATTTTAATTCATACGCCTTGGTGAAATATTCTAAATCCTTTGGAGACAACGTTTTAATGTTTTGTAATTCTTTGGCAAATTGCTCGTAATTGAATTCCAATTCCGACAAATCATAATTTGAATATGAGTTCGTATCAGGAGCTAACACTTCTATTTTTGCGTTGTGGAATAGTTCGGTTAGAAAACGAGAATCTTTGGAATATTTTAATTGAAAAATTGCAGTTGGAGCATTGGATGCTTTTATCGAGGAAACAATTTGTTTAATTAAATATGATTTTCCTGTACCAAATCCACCAGAAACTAAAAATATTTTTTCTAATTGTTGGTTAGTAGAAATTAAATCTACAATTTCATTGATATATATATTGATTTGATTAAGCATTTGCGTTCAAAATAATTGATATAATAGTGCCATAATTACAGCATTCAAATTTAGTTTATTTTTTTCAAAGAATGTATTATATTTTTAATTATTTTGTAAAAAACGTCATTTTAATAATAGAACCATTTTCATTCGAAATAAACTCGGATTGATCGGATAACTCCTTAATTAAAAATACTCCTCTTCCGCCAGTTTTCATTAAATTATTCGGGTCTCTCGGATCGGCAATATTGTCGGAATTAAAGCCGCATCCTTGGTCTTTTATGGAAATATCAATTTGCAACTCAGTCCCGCTTATGCTGAAATTAACTATTTTCTCTAATTGACACTGATTGCCGTGGATAATAGCATTATTAATAGCTTCGGTGCAGGCTATAAGAATATTATAATATAATTCATCCGAGAGATGAATGCTGTGCCGTAAGGACGCAATTATAGGTTCAATTAGTTTCACGGACTTGCGTTCGCTTGGAAACTTAATGTCTTCCGAAAATATTATTTTGTGTATCATTCTAATTATTTCTTCCGATTATCTTAAAATGCTATTTCTGTTTTTAATGAGATATTGGGTACTTCTCGATGAACTCCGCCAATATCCTGAAAATCATATTTACAATTAATGTTTAACTTACCTTTTAAAGAAAATATTATGCCAATTACAGCTTCTGGGCTTATAATAATTGAAGAATAGTTATTCGATGTACCTTGTAAGTCGCTCTGAGTAAATTTGTACATTCCTGTACCAATTCCAAACGTAAGATTCGCAATTTTATTATAAATCATTAGCTTATACATTTGCTCTAAATTACCTTTTATAGGATTTTCTGAAAAGTTATCCCAATATAGAATACTTCTTTCGCTATATCGAAGCAAAATATTGCTACTGATGAAGATCTTACCATTCAAATGAATGGCAATACTGTCCTGATACGATAATTGACGGAAACTAAAAGTAGAGACGCTATTCATTTGTGCTTGGAAATCATAGATGTGATAGTTCGCTAATATTTCAAACTGAGGATTCCAAAAGAAAGCGGCAGAAGAATAAATCATTTCAGGCTTAAATCGGATACTTTTTAATTCGTAGCTTTGTCCACTTTTTTCTGCTTTTAGATAAACGAAATGTTGGTTTTTAAGTTCTGTACTTAGTGCAAGACTGAAATATTTATTACATCTTCTGAAATACTTCGCAAATAATCCAGAAAAGGATTCATCGTGTTCATCATTGTTTTCCTTATTGGGAGTGTCGTATTGATAAAGTGATGCAGACAGACTTAGCAGTAAGGAGTCCCGTTTAGTAAATGTAACACTACTATTTGAGCTAATCCGTACACGATTAGAATTATAGTCATTCATTTTTTGAGTGTTTTGAAATGTGCTTGCTATTGATGGCAATAGATTTGCATTTTGGGGAGTTGCATTGAATGTTTCTTCTACGGATTCATAGTCAATATTGATTCCGGTTAAAATATTGTCGAATGTAAATATCGCAGAATTATTAATCTGAAACTTAATAACTTGAGATTCACGCTTAAATGCTGAAGAGAGCAATAAATCAGAACTCTTATTAAATTCACGACTTTTAGATTGGAATGAATAATCAATTCGTGAATTTAATAAAAATTCTGGAAATGGATTGTAATCTAGCGATAAATTAGTGCTGATACTTCTGTCAGCATTCTGTTCGAATAAGTATTGTTTCTGGGTTAAATCAATGAAGTTAATAAAATCTCTCAAATTGTCAGTATAATTTATTCCTAAACCAATTTTATCCATTTGAGAATAATTAGTAGTGATATTAGTAGAAGAATTCAGTGTTCTATTGATTCTGCTGTCTTGATATTTTGTAGATTTTAGATACAAAAAGCTATTAACGAACACATCTTCAATGTTAAAATTACTTATTTGACCGTTGATAAGCAGAGCAGTCCCATTTGATTTGATTTCAACTTTTTCATTGTACTCTTTCCCGATTCCAATTTGTATGAAACTTTTATCCAAAAATAAAAATTTGATATTAGGTATAGAGCTGACTTCGAATAATCTATTATTACCAATCGGTCTGCTATCCAAATTGTATAGAAAATAATTATCAATTCCTACTTTCCAATTTTTGAATACATCTTTAGAAATTTCTAATTTAAAATTATTATCATCTTTGAAATTCAATTCATTGGTATTGATTGATGTGGAACGAAATCTATTATTTATCATAATATCACACTCTAACAATGATGTCGTTAATGAAAAATCTGAGAAAAAATTATGTATATTCACATTCTTATCCATTCCTATCGAAAATGCGTTGACCGGGAATTCTGGATTAAACAGCTTAATAGTATCAGCCGCTTCAATTGCTAACATAGGACATGTAGTCAGAAAAAGTAGCTGTATGCACTGAAGCAGAATTCGCCTAATCATATTGTTACTTCACTTCTCGAATTTCAACACTACAAGCTTTTTTAAATTCAGTAACCTTTTGGATAATCTGAAAATATGATTCGCGGACTATAATTTTTTTACCACTTTTAAATGATATAGTTGTGTCGTGCGATTGCTCGGCAATTTCAATTTCATCTGAATTGACTAATATTTCACTTTTATCTATTTTCGTTAATACTATCATAAACTATTGTACTCCGAATTAGTGGATAATTCTCTTAAAAGAGCTTGTTTCTCAATTTCTAATTGGCGAATCTTGCGTTGAATAATGTCTAATTCTTCAGGCATAGAGTCTAATTCAATTCTTAACTTGCTTGCTGCTTCGTCTATCAAGTCAATAGCTTTGTCCGGCAAGAATCTGTCTGAAATATACCGATTTGAGAATTCTGTGGCTGCAATTATTGCAGAGTCTGTAATACGAACACCGTGATGCAGCTCATACTTGTCCTTTAGACCTCTCAAAATTGAAATTGTATCATCAATTCCAGGTTCATTAACGTAAATTTTTTGAAAGCGTCGCTCTAAAGCTGCGTCTTTCTCAAAATACTTTTGATACTCGTTCAAAGTAGTTGCTCCGATACAATGCAATTCGCCACGAGCTAATGCCGGTTTCAATATATTTGCAGCATCTAAACTCCCAGAGTTCGCTCCGGCACCAATCAAAATATGAATTTCGTCAATAAACAGAATTATTTCTCCGTTTGTATCGGCTACTTCTTTTATTACTGCTTTTAGTCTTTCCTCGAATTGTCCGCGGAATTGTGCCCCAGCCAATAACGAACCCATGTCTAAAGTGAATAATTGTTTTGATTTAAGGCTGTCGGACACATCACCACTAACTATTCTCTGAGCAATACCCTCGACAATTGCTGTTTTGCCTACACCCGGTTCGCCAATAAGCAATGGATTATTCTTTGTTCGTCTTGATAATATCTGCAATACTCTTCTGATTTCCTCGTCTCTTCCGATAACGGGATCAATTTTACCTTGAGCAGCTTCGTAGTTAAGTAATCTTCCGTACTTTGATAAAGCACCTATTTTGTCATCGGGATTATTATCAGTTATTCTAATATTCCCACGAATTATTTGCAGTGTTTTGTATATACTCTCTTTATCAATGTTGTTGTTGGATAGTAATAAAGAACAATGGTTCGGGACTTCTGCTAGAGCAATAAGTAAATGTTCGAGCGATACATATTCATCCTTCATAGCTTGTGCGGATTGGATAGCAGTTTCAATAATTTTTTGTGATTCTTTTGAATAATGCAAAGTCGATGTATCTGAAACTTTAGGCAGAGATTCTAATAGTTCAACCAATTTGATTTTAATTTGCGAAGCTGAACCATTTACTTTTGTAATAATTGTGTTAACAATATTTCGACTATCTTCGACTATGGCGGCAAGAATATGCACCGGTTCTACAATTTGATTACCATAACTTTGGGCGATGTTATGAGATACATCTAAAGCATTTTGTGATTTCAATGTAAATTTATTTGAATTCATAGCGATTACATACAATAATATTAAACAAAGTAAACCCATACGTAATGATTAGACGTGAAGAAAATACTATTATTTTTCAATAATATTTCTTAAATTTAAGTTCAGTTGTATAATTATCAATATAGGAAATAGTAAGGATGAATCTAAATAAAATAATTTATTCCGCCTTTGCGATATTTGTGATAGCTATAGCGGCGAATGCACAAACTTTAGAGTCGTTTATTCCGGATTATAAAGAATCAAGTATGTATCAAATAAAAAAAGACCACGACGAAGTCTGGAAAGATATACCTCAAGAGAAGCAAAAAGGCTGGAAGCAATATAAGCGTTGGGAGTATTTTTGGTCTCAACGACTTTACCCTAATGCTACGTTTGAAAAAGCTGTGAGAATATATCTCGACGTTGAAAAACAAATTAAATCTAAAAAATATGATATGCTACAATCCAATCCATGGTCTCTAATCGGACCTATTGCTAACCCACTTAAATACAACAATTATATTGATTCTAAAGGATTAGGACGAGTAAATATTGCGAGATTTCATCCGACAGATGAAAATGAAATATGGATTGGCACTGCTTCCGGAGGCGTTTGGAAAACAAATGACAAAGGAAAAACTTGGAACAATATCCCTTTTACTCAGTTTTTATCGCTCGGAGTGTCCGATATTGCTATTTCGCCTACTAATCCCAAAGTTGTGTATGTAGCTACCGGTGATGCCGATGGCTCGCTCGGAACTGCAGGATTTTATTCTTCGATTGGTATTATTAAGACTGTAGATGGCGGTTTAAATTGGGAAGTTACTCAGATAGCAAATGTATTGTCGGATAGAAATATAATTAGTCGATTAATCGTCAATCCTGAGAATCCTGATATTGTAATTGCTGCTTGTATTGATGGAATTTATAAAACCATTGACGGCGGAAAAACTTGGAAAAATACTCAAAACGGTAGTTTCCGAGATTTAGAATTAAAGCCAGGAAGTTCAAATTTTGTCTATGCTGCGACTGCCAAAAGATCAATCACAAATTATATTTATACTACCAGTGATTTCGGCGATACTTGGGTAAAAAAACTCGATATACCATTAGCCGGGCGTATTCAATTGGCAGTAACTCCTAATGAACCTAATTGTGTATATGCCTTATGCTCTCAGTATCAGCATTCCGGATTCCATTCCTTATTGGTTTCCGTCGATTCAGGTGAATCATTTGAGAAAATAATAGATTCAACATATAAAAATTTGTTGAATTGGGGATATGATTTGCCAGATAGCCAACGAGGGCAATCTTACTATGATTTAGCTCTTGCCGTTGATTTGACCAATGTATATAATTTGATACTTGGCGGTATCGAATGTCATCGCTCAGTTGATGGAGGATATTCTTGGATAAACTCGACTAATACCGTTCCCGCTTCTAGTGCTACCGCAGTTCACACTGACATGCACGATTTAGTTTTCAATCCATTGAATAATGAATTGTATCTATGCAATGATGGAGGAATTTATGTGTCAAAGGATAAAGCCAAGACTTGGACCGATTTAAGTTCCGGTTTGTCTATTACTCAGTATTATAGAATGGGCATGAGTACTACTAATCCAAATATGATAATTTGTGGAGCTCAGGATAATGGTACTAGCATGTACGTTGATGGTAAATGGAATATGTTATATGGCGGGGACGGAATGGATTGTGCTATTGATCCCAAAGATGATAACATCCTCTATGCCTCAATTTATAATGGTACTTTCGTGAGAAGTAAAGATAAAGGGAAAACCATGACCCATATACTAAATGAAAACATGCTTAAAGCTACTTACGGAGCTACTGAAAATGGAGCTTGGATTGCTCCATTTGCGATAAATCCTCTAAAATCATCGACTATAT
>CAZIIZ010000058.1:0-9652 GCA_964539225.1 uncultured Hyphomicrobiales bacterium
CGGTCAAGCTTTAGATATCATTGAGAATAGTAGTGCCATTGACTCGATGATTATCACTGATACTATACCGCTGAGAAGAGAATCCGAAAAAATAAAAGTAGTAACAGTTGCAGATTTATTGGGCGAAGCAATTATCAGGACCCACGACAATCGCTCAATTAGTACTCTATTCGATATTGAACGATAGGGTATAATTAAATTTATGAAAATAATAATATTATAAATGCTTTTTTAAGGAAATGATAAGTATGAACAAGGTTGCGCTTAAAGTAGCTCGCCGTGAAACCGGCAAAAAAGCAGCTAAAGACACAAGAAGAAGCGGAATGGTTCCGGGTGTGTATTATATTAATGGGCAAGAATCAATACCTGTAGTTGTAGATCCTAAAGAAATGAAACAATTAGTATATACAAACGAAGCTAAGTTAGTAGATTTAACTATCGAAGGTATTAAGGGAGTAAAATCTTGTTTCGTTAAAGAAATGAAATTCCATCCTGTTACAGATAAATTAATTCACTTCGATTTGTTGGGTTTAACTGAAGATCATAAAATGACTTTCGTATTGCCTGTATTAGTTGTTGGATCGTCTTCTGGCGTAAAAGAAGGTGGCGTATTACAGCAGAACTTATACAGAATGAAAGTTAAATGTTTCCCACAGGATTTGCCTAACTCATTGATGGTAGATGTAACTAACCTAGAAGTAGGAAAAGTTATTCAAGTTGGTGATTTGAAAGCTGAAGGAATTGAATTCGTATTGCCTCCAAGCACTACTGTAGTTCAGGTTACTAAGGCAAGAACTGCTAAATAGTTATATGCTTAGCATAAAATTTCAAAAGAGCTTTCTCAATATTACTGAGGAAGCTCTTTTTTTGATAAATTATATTTAGAATAAAAAACAATGGAAATAATACTTACATTAGTTATAGCATTTGCTCTTGGTATTGATGCGTTTTCAGTAGCAGTAGGTGCTGGAGCATTTTTAGGGAAAGCCAATGCGAGACAGAAATTTCGCTTATCTTTTCACTTCGGATTATTTCAATTTATGATGCCAATTATCGGTTGGTTAGTCGGTTCACAAATAGCTTCATATATATCCGGAATCGACCACTGGGTAGTATTTTTACTATTATCGGCTGTAGGCGGGAAGATGATCCACGAAGTGCTAAAACACAAGGATGAAGAGAAGCCAGATTCTGACCTAACTAAAGGTATTACTATGGTTGTACTTTCAATTGCAACAAGCATAGACGCTCTAGCAGTAGGCTTCAGCATAGCGATGATGAAAGATCCAATTATTATTCCTTCGATTATTATAGGCATAGTAGCTGCGGCTATGACGCTATTCGGAATATATATTGGCGAAAAAGCCGCAAATCGTTTCGGAGCTAAAGCCGAGTTGATCGGCGGAATAGTATTAATATTAATTGGATTGAAAAATTTGTTTACTTTATAAATACATTTTATAAAAGTAATAACAGCTTTAAGCATTTAAGGCACTGCTTGATTGATAATAATATCTTAGATATTTACAATATTATCAGTAAGCTACGTCCACTGGCAATTTAATATGCAAACAGAAATCATCCTATTTTCGACAATTATGATGCTCGCCGCAATAGTGCAGGGCATTACCGGATTCGGCTTCTCTTTGGTAGCCTTTCCATTATTAGCCTTGATATTACCTGTGCAGGTAGTAACACCGATTTTAGTGCTATCGTCACTGATACTTAATGTTGCAGTATTCAAGTCTGTTTCAGGTGTCCAATTGAAGGGAATTCGAGCGATGACCCTGCTTGCAATTATTTCCACTCCAATTGGAGCATATTTGCTGAAAGTCATCTCGCCCGATGTCTTGAAAATTAGTGTAGGAGTTGTGATTACTGCGACTGCATTATTCTTGCTAAAGGGCTATCAAATCAAATTCAAACGAGAGCTTCTAGCTCGAAGTGTAACTGGATTCTTTAGCGGTTTGCTCAATGGTACTTTGTCTATGAGCGGTCCGCCGATAATTCTTTATATGTCTAATCAAGGAGCCGAAAAAGATAAACTTCGTGGCAGTTTCTCGCTATTTGCTATGATTACTAACGTATTTGCTATTGCTACTTTGTACTTTGCTGGACTCATCAATACTACCATTTTTATCCGCTTTGCTCAATTGATTCCGGCGTTGATGGTCGGGGTATTTCTCGGAGTGATTATCTCTCGGAAAGTAAATGAACAATTGTTTAGAAAGATTACTTTGTATTTATTAATTGCAATGGGAATTTCTACACTTGTCGTTGCTCTACTATAAATCTATATTTGACAATTTTGCCTTGCCAAAGCCCTAATTGCCTCACCGAAATAATAAATCTCAAAAAATTCACTAAAATTACGTAGTTCTACGTACCCGAAATTAACAATAAAATGGCAAATTGCGTGTCCATAAGAGTATCGTAAATACTTACGAATTTAGTGGCTTATAATTATTATTATAAAAAAGCGAAAGCCTAACAAAAAAGGCTTTGAGAAAACAAAAATAACGCACGACGGGGGCAAGCTCCCCAAAAACATAACGCATTGCGTAGGCACTTAGTTGAAACGACGAACAACAAAGCCATAAAAAGCCGAATCAGTACAGAATCTTAACACGATTAATTCAAAACTACGCAACTATACAAAATATCAATAGATTAACCACAGAGCGAAATTGGCATAAATATTGATAACAAAAGCTCGAATTATAGATAGTCATATAAAAATAACACTCTATGGATTCGTGAATTAACAAGGTAACGACAAATTAATTTCAACTATATTCGAATATTAGGTATATTTACCTATTGACATATATATAGTAAATGTCGTAATTTTGCATCAAGAAGAAATAATTCAAAAATATAAATTTTATAAACTTAATTGGGATTAGACCAATGAAAAAGAAACTTACAAAACAGATGCTTCTCGGAGTGCTTGCCGCCGCTATTATGGGCATATCGGCAAACAACGCTGAAGCACAAACATTCACAAATACCGGAGCAGGCACTTACAAAGCTGATTGCGGTGCAATAATTAGACTAAAAGCTGCAGGAACAGCTGCAGAGATAAAATCTACAGGCACTGTACCAATTGGTACAGCAACAAGTGCTATACCTGGAGTGGTCGAATATACACGTTCTGATGCTTCTGCACAAACAGTAAAACCTTACTATTATAATCAACTCGTTCTATCGGGATCTAATGCTAAAACTGTTCCGGATGGTATTTTTGTAATGGGTACGCAGTGTTCAAGTTATTTGGCAGGATATAGTAAGTTAGCAGATTATCCATATTATGTTGCTGTTGGTTCGGGTACAGTAACATATTCAGATGGAGGAACATTCAATTATGCTGGTGTAACGACTCAGAATATATTCCCTGATTCTTATCAAACTATTTCTGTCGCAGGTGCTGGTGATGCTGTTATTCCGGCATTGAGTAGTGTAGTGGGAAGTGAAGTTGGACCTGTAACAGCTGAGAATATTACTTCTGCTACAGATGCACCAATTGTAATTAATGGTACTTTAAACTTAACTACTGGAGTTTCGGATATTAATGGTACATTGAATTTAGCTGATGCAGGTATTTTGACTACTGGGGCAGGAAATGTAACCATTGATGGAGCTGTAACTTCGCAAGGAGATATTACTACCGGTGGCGGTACTGTTGCTTTTTCTTCTGATATAGCTTTATCAGGTAATGCTACTTTGACTACTGGATCAGGAAATGTAACTATCGCTAATGACGGAACAACGACCCACGGTACTCTTGCTTTAACTAATACAGCCGCAGTTACAACCGGTACTGGTAATGTAACTGTTCAAGGGCCGACTACTACAGCTGACAATACTACAATCACTGTGGCTGCTGCTGGTGGTCTTACGTTTACTAATACTCTGGGTTTAGCAGGTGATTTATTTGTAGCAGATGGAACAGAAGCTGCTCCGTTAGGTACACTGACTATTGCTACTACTGGAGCTGCTACTATAGCGACTACTGGTAATCTTGATTTGGGAAGTTATTCAAATATGATTATAGCCGGAACTATAGCTAATGAGGGCGTTGGTACTAATCTTATTTTTGATTGTACATCAACTGCTAATTATACTGCCGGTGTACAAACAATTATGCCTACTATTGCAACAAATCCTTATGGTAACTTAACTCTTTCTGGTGTTGGTCTTAAGCAAAGTGGAAATGTCCCTACCTATCCTTCTGGTGAACAATCGAATATAAGCGTTTGTAAAAATTTCAGTTTAGCTGGTGGAAATTTGGATATGTATAAAGGTGGAACTAATCCTGGTTCTTTGGTAATGAAAGATGCCACACTAAATCCTACTTACGCAGCTCAATTTGAAGTTGTTGGTCGTATGCAAAGAAATTGGACAACAGGTAATACTGCTTATACCTTCAATAACACTAAAACAACAGTTGTACTTACTGGCGGAACAGCTGCAGGCGGTACAGCAACTGATTACTTTGCAATGGATGTAAGACCTGGAGTTAATCCTCGTCAGTTTAATGCAGAGACTGATGTAAACAGAAAAATAGTTATGGATTATACTAGTGGTTTTATTGGTTGGTCTGCTAATGTACAAGTTGGTTACTTACCAAACACCGAAAAACCTTCTTTCACAGGTACAGGTGCTGGTTTGTCTATCGCAGACTTGAAGTATTTCGAGGCTGATGACGGAGGTATTGAGAAACTTGGAGGTACTGGATACGGAACTCCTAATACAACTGATCCAATGTCTCACATGAGCATGGCTGGTATTTTGCCGGGTACAGCTCCTGTCGATAATATTATCGAAAGAGAATTCACTTCTGGTCACGATTTAGTGCTTAGAGCTAACAATACAATGTACAATATCGCAAATGGTCGCTGGACTAACCCTAATTCTTGGGATGAAGGTAGAGTGCCTACTGCTGCTGATAACGTAGAGCTTCGTTACTCTGTTTATGTAGGTATTGATGGTGGATTTATTGGTACTACCGGTGGTGCTTCTGACGATACTCCTACTGAAAATACTAAGTCAGAGTACAATCACTATGGCAATACAGATGTTGCAGCAGCTAAGAGAATCATCATAGCTAATAAATTAGCTGCAGCAGGGTCTCCTAACCCAGCTTTGATTATTGGTAACGAAGATAACCCTGATGGTTATATATTTAGAACTGCCGTCGGTGGTGTGATTGATAACCAAAATGCAACTACTGCTAGTTTACCTTGGCCAATTGCTCCTGGTACTTTGAAATCTACAGTTAATATTGGTGACATTCAAGGTATTTGGGTTACTCCATTTGTTATAGGTACGAAGGTTCCTGGAATAGGTGCTGCCGCAATTACCAACGTCGGTACTGTTAACAACCAAGGTGTAATTGAAGTTGGTGAATAATATCAAATATATTTCTTAGATTGATAGAATTGATCTTTGAAACGAGAATAAATCAGATGGACTCTATCGGCTCGGTGGAGTCCATCAATTTAAAGAAGAATGTCAAATTTACAATAAAACAAATTAGCTCAAAAAATATATATTTGGCAAGAAACTTGATATGGGGAATTGGGCAAAGAGTTCAAGGTAACATTAGAATTGTAAATTAATTCACGGAGAAATAGATATGGTGCAGATTATTGAAGCCGTGTATAACAACGGCAAAGTTTATGCAGAAAATGTAAACATACCGGATAATTCCAAAGTGTTAATCGTTTGGGATAGTAGTGGTGATTATTTAAAGCCTAAACGTTCTGGTAAAAAATCATTACCTCCTGGGATTGAACTAAAAAAGACGCAAAATCAAGTGAATCCAATGAGCAGTTTTCCACAAGATGCGGTCGAATTCCAAAGAAAAATAAGAGATGTGGAGTGGAAGTAATGTATTTATTTGACACTAATGTTTTCATTAATATAGCTCGTGCAAATAAATCAATTGAAGGAATTGTATATTTTTTTTCAATTATTACGGAAATAGAGTTACTATCATATCCAGATATTAGAATTGATGAAAAAAATGAAATTGAAAAATACTGTAATGATTTAGGTCGAATTATTGTAGATAACGATATTAAAGATGAAGTGATTTATTTAAGAAGTAAATATAGACTAAAAACACCTGATGCAATTATTTGCGGTACAGCTTTAGCGTACAATTTGATTTTAGTAACAGAGGATAAAAAACTTTTGACAATCGATGAGATTAAAACTATAACATTTGAGCAGTTATTTTAATAAAATATTATACTCTTAGAAAAAAGGAATCAGGCGAAGAGTTCAAGGTAACATTAGAATTGTAAATTTAAAATTCAACTAATTGAAATAAAAAGAAATGAAAAAAATTGCCTTATATATTGCCATATTGATATTACCTTTCGCAGCAGAGCTTGCGATGGGGCAATTGACCTTGGACAATACCGGAGGCAAGATTAATAATGCAGGTACTATCCGAGTAAAACGAGGCGAAACTCGAGCTTTGCCCGATACTATAGGCGGCAGAGTGGAATTTTTACAGAATAGCGTCGGCGGACAGCAAACTATACCTAATATAGTATATAATCAATTAGTGCTTAAAAATAGCTCCAAGAAATTAATATCTGATGCTAAGGGAAGTGATAATATTGTGAAGCATTTAGTAGTCCGAGACTCATTGATTATGGCTGACGGAGCTGATTTCTCAACTGATTGGATAGGATTGAATGCTGAAAATGTGTATGCGAAAGGGCATCTTGCAAATACTGCTCAATTTTCAGGACCTAAGCAAATGGTGATGAACGGCGATAATGCAGCTCAAGATTTGCTCGGCAATGGCAGATTCTCAAATTTGAAGATTGATAATCCTTACGGCGTAAATGTAATTGGAGGCGGATTTACTGTAGAGAATACTTTGACTTTGGCTTGGGGCGAATTGCGAAACGGAGCTACTAATAACTTCAAAATGGCAGACAGCACCCATATTATTCGGTATGCAGATGGTTCTCTTAAAGATGCTCCAACCTTTGAAGGACGAGTAAACGTAACTTATACAGGCGGCGGCGGAACTATCGCTACAAGCGGAGAAATCCCTAACGAACCCGAGAAATTGCAAGATTTACGAGTAGAAAATTCGGGCGGAGTAGTATTAACTAAGAATATGCAAGTAAACAAAAGTCTCTACGTAGGTTCGCGAATCAATACAGAATTCGATGACGTTCGCAGGTATGTAATGACATATACTCCTGCATTGAATCCAAACTTCTCGGAGTCTCCATTCGCTGAAATCGAAGGTACTTTCCGCAGAACCGGATTGCTATTCGATTCTACTTCTATGTTATTCAATAATAAATATACCTGGGCTTTATTTAGGAATTCAATCAATGGCAATGGAGTCAAAGCGATGAATTTCCGAATCAAACCAAGGCAATTTTTCAATTCATTGCCCGAAAGTACTAAAGACAAAACAAAACGTACATTCGAAATTTGGGCAGAAGGCGAAGCTCAATCGGATACAATTAAATTCGTACCAAGTGTGGACATTGGCTATGCTTGGAGAAATAATCCTTTGGATACTTTAGACGAAACTATGGGCTTAGAAACCGAAAAATTAGTGCTGAAGCGTTGGGGAACTAATGCTTGGCAGGACATACCTACTTCTTCAGTGCCTCAAGCAAGTTCTGATGGTAAATGGTTTACAGCCAATGCTACCAACGTGGATTTACTTGGCAAATTCGTGATCGGTACCGGCGGATCAGGAGAATTGCTTCTGATGGCAAAAGTATTTTTAGAGGGTGCATATTATGGCGACTCGCTAATGACTACAGATTTGAACAGATATAATTTATTGGATCGCACTCCTAAGGACGAATACCCATATAATTTAGACCCTCATCGTTCATCAATTCATTCCAATATTTTAAGTTTGGAAAACATTGTAGATTGGGTTCTATTGGAATTCAAAACCGAAGCATCGCAATCGAAGTATGTCAGTGTATTGCTTCAGAAAGACGGCAGATTGCTGTCTCCTAATGGCGATACATTAATTAATATTTCCAATATGCAAATTGATTCAGGCGATTATTATATCGGTATCTTACACCGCAATCACTTGCCGGTTTATTCTATGAATAAATTCCATATTGTCCCTTCAAATAACGGACAGTTAGCTGATTTCACTAATAGCACTAATGTATATGGTAAAGAAGGTTCCTTGCGTCCATTAGAAGTATTTGACGGATTTTTACTATATGGTATGGTAGCCGGCGATGTCAATGGCGATAATAAAATTGATGATGTCGATTATCGTTTAACTTGGGAAAATCGAGATTTGCAATACAAATGGAGTCGATACGATATCAATATGAGCGGTTATGTAAATACTAAAGATATTAATTTCCCGTGGAACAACCGCGGCAGATCAGCTAATATCCCTTAATGTATGGCGAGAAAAAAACAAATTATGATACACACAAAATCTAAATATTATTTACTCGGAGCTAAACCGCCATTCTTGAATTTATCGAGAATGGTGTTGTTAGTTTGCCTGTTGATATTGATTTCTGCGAATAATACATTTGCCAAAAAAGAAGGCGCTTCGCGCGATACCATTGCATCGTTAGTAATTGATGGTACTCGTTTGCTTAGTGCTGATGTACTTACTTTTAAAGTCAGACTGTTACGCCACTCCGATACTTGGACTTCATTCGCTAATGGGACTTTTCAATTAATATTTGATGCTCCGGATGTTGCAGTCAACAAAGATTCTATGGATATTACTTTTAATGGAGTATCAGATTTAAAAATGTTTATCAGTTCCGGAGGCGGACAAATGCCGATAAATGGATATGCTATCGAGACGGCAATTGATGAGAATAACCGTATTTCGATAATGGTCGCCGGACCGGAGGAATTTAAAGATGCTATATTTGTGCCGAAATCCGATTCGGGAATAGTAATTGGGCAATTTGTGCTTAAGGGCAAAAATGGTTTCTATTTACCGGACAAATTGAAATGGCTAAAACCCTATAATTTATTTCAAGCATGTGCATATAAATTACCTGAGGATAGTTTATTAGCCCCTGGAGTAATGTGGGAGTATAAAAATTCAAATATTGAGTTGTATGATACCTTAGGTAGCGATGTAATGTTTAAAAATACAAATAACACCGAGAGTAATCTTTTCGTCTTAGATTATTTTAATGTAGAATATGATGGTCAAAAAGTAATAAATATTTCGTGGAAAACTTCAAGTGAAGCTTTTAATCAAGGATTTATTTTAAAGCGTGGTTACCGAATGACCCCTAACCAAACAGCCGACGAAGTTGATTACAAAGAAACGATTGCGTCCTATCCAACGAATAATGAACTGAAAGGCACCGGTACAACGGGGTTAGGAGGATTGTATTTCTGGCAAGATACAGTTCCATACAGAGGTTTGGACTATTGTTATCGTTTGGAATATAAAAAGCGTAAGCGTAATGAAGAGGAAGATGTACTTTTAGCTAATAAATGTGTGTCTGTGCCTAATGCTGTTATATATGCTGCGAATGCTACTCCGAATCCATTCTCGGAGACTACAGAAATTCGATTTTGGTTAGAAGATGATGTATATTTGACTGCCTTTGTCCGGGATTTGGCTGGTAAAGAAATAGAACGTTTATGCACT
>CAZIIZ010000059.1:0-9530 GCA_964539225.1 uncultured Hyphomicrobiales bacterium
CGAATATGTTCCAAGTATAATTTTGCTTTTCGAGATACTCGATAGCTTTGTCTATTGAAGCACATATTCGTTTTTCTTCGTTATATGCTGGGATGATAAGCGATAGATATGGTTTATTCATCTGTTCTTTTACGCAATTATTATTATTACAGTTTCCGTCCGAAATCTCAATTATTTACTATTTTGGAACTTTGGACGAAGATGTATAATTATTAGTTTCGGATTCAGTGCCGAAAGCGACACTGAATCCGAATAAATTTAATCTTTAATTGGCAATTACTGCCGAATCGTTTGCACTAGCAGTGCTTGCTCCGACGGAATCAACTAAAGTAGTGTCGGATTTGCCGAGAATTTTCTGCAATCTTTCATCGATCATAGTGGATAATTGTTGGAACAATGGATCGCCTGATTTTTTGTATGTTACTAATAAATCGTTGGCTAATTTAATCGCTTCGTCCTTTTTACCATGTTTAATCAAGGCAGAAATATGATCATTGTCGATAGAATACATCTGACCGATTATATCATAGACGTTGCGTTGAATGTAGTTTTGGTAACTAGAAACAGCAGGATCGCCACTGTTCTGTTTCACGATTTCTAATAATTGCATCAACGAAGATTTCGCTTCGTCATATTTGCCTAAGATAGTATAAGCTTCTGCTGCAGTTTTGAAAGTACCCGGTTGACCGATGATTTCTTCCATCATTGTCGGGATTCTATATCTTCTGCGGCTATCGCGCATCTTAGGATTATTTGAAATTTCGTTGCAAGTTTTTATACACATTTCAGCGAATTGTTTAGCTTTCGCCATATCGCCTGCTTTTTCATAAATCATTGCTACTTGTAGTTCTTCGCTTTGGAATAGCGGGAATTGTTCTATAGAAATGTTTTTATTCATTTCGTCGATAATGCGAATTGTTTTTTTCTTGTCTTTATTATGCTCTAAAGTAAAAATAGCATAATTCAAATATAGGTTACGATAAGAACCCATCAAGTTGCGATGTACTTCGTCGTAATAAACAGCTTTGTTCGATAAATTGCGGAATTTGAATCCGTATTTAGGAGTTAAGCTGTATTCATTAGAATTGTCAACTTGCAAGAAGCATTTGTCGTTAATTTCTTCATTAGAACGACCAGTAGTTAATAATTCTACTGGAACTGGGCAAACTCTCATAGCCATACCTTCGGCACGCAAGAATCTTTCGAGTCCGCTATAAACTTCGCTACCGGTAGTGATAGAGAAATAAACAGGACGTTCGAATTTAGTCTGAGTTATTATGTCTTTTACCAATTTATTATTCACCATAAATGTGAATTGCGGATTGCCGGCTTCGTCTTTGTTGTCTCCACGAGAACTACCAACGAATGTAAATTCCATTTTTCCGTTTTTAATATATTCTTGGTCGTTAGTAAATTGTTTAAGAATATCTGAACTTACAGGAATAGTTACTTTTTCAGCAGGACCTCTGCTCGGCTGAAGAGCCTGTGGATCATCTTCTTTGCACATAAGTGAAGCGTCGGTGAAAGTCAATGGAATCTTTTTCGCTCCCCATGGTTCTCTATGTTTTAATTGCCCAACATACCATAAAGTATTACCTAAGCTCAAGTTCACGATACGAACATCGCGACGAACTCCGGCTACGTCTTGCAACCACCATACAGGGAAAGTATCATTGTCGCCGTTAGTGAACAGGATAGCATCCTTTTCAACGCTCTGAAGTAAGTTATACGAATAATCGAAAGGTAAATAATTACCTGCACGAGAGTGAATCTTCCAACCGCCCATTGCCATATTAACCGGCACGAGAAGTAAGGATAATAAAATAACGCCACCGCTAAGGGCTACGTTTTCTTTGCGTTTAACTAACCAATCAATCAAACCATAAGTTCCCACACCTATCCACATAGTAAATAGGAAGAACGATCCTGTATAGAAATAATCACGCTCTCTCGGCTGTGGGTCTTGCTGATTTTGTTGCAATGTAGCTAAAACCCCCATTAATAAGAACATAATTAAAAAAGTAAATGCCATTTTTGGATCTTTCCAGAAATGGAAGAATAATCCGAACAAACCAAATAATAATGGCAATGCGAAAAATCTTACTGGGAATTGATCGGCATAACCGGATTTATAATTTAGTATATTTGATTCGGATTTATCTGTAAAGCAATGTGCAGCATCTTGCACATCACTAGTTTTTCCAACGAAATTCCATAAGAAATAGCGGATATACATGTGATTAATTTGATACTTCATCATATAGTTTATTTCACCGGAAGTATTCACTTCTTCAAATGAAGGCACTTGGTATCCCATTACTGGTTTGCCGACCGGCGGAATCCATTCGCCATACACATATTCGCCATTGGCATCTTTGGAATTGTAAATATCAATTTTTGTTTGATCTTGGAAATCAGTTCTGCGAGGCCAAGATTTTTGTTCACCGTATTGCTCGCGACCTAAGTATGAAGTTAACGCTGCAAAATTTTTCGGTTCGTTTTCGTTCATCGGCGAATTTGAATGAGAACGAATCAATATTTGAGTATAAGTAGTATAACCAAATACTGCCATTAAAAAGGCTAAAGTGCTTAGTTTCAAAATCGGCATATTCTTTTTGTAGCCGACATAGAATCCAAAAACTGCTGCTAAAAGTCCAAATATAGCTACGAATGGCACCCAAGCACCTTCGGTAGTATATTGTCCTATTTCATTTTTAAATGGAAAATGCCCTGACAATAACGCAGGAATCCACTTAACAATACCGGGATAGACTACGAAGAATGTAACTACAGCGATAATTCCCATATAAACGAAGGATTTTACGCTGAATTTATATTTACGGAAATAAACCAGTAGCACAATCGAGAAAATCGTCAAAAGTGCAAGCAGATGCACGCCCGTAGAAAGCCCCATCAGGTAAGCAATAATTAACAAATACCTTTCGCTACCTTCTTCGTCTGCTTTTTCATTCCAGACCATCATCAAGTAAATAATAATAGTCGTAAATAGTTGCGTAGCCGCATATACTTCCGATTCAACAGCATTGAACCAGAATGTATCACTAAAAGTAAATGCTAAGGCTCCGACTAATGCCGAACCGTAAACAGCGATATAATCGCCATTGCTCATTTCGCTTTGTTTGCGGAAATTCAAAATTACTTTAACCGTTATTAGATAAAGTAATAAAATAGTAACTGCACTTGCGACTACCGATAGCATATTAATTCGCCATCCAATATCGCCGAAAGGAATTAGAACTTGGAATAACTTCCCGAACATTAGGAACAAAGGTGCTCCCGGAGGATGCGGAACTTGTTGCCATACTGAAGCCGCAGAGAATTCTCCACAATCCCAGAAAGGCACAGTCGGCTGAACGGTCATCGTATAGGTAACCATTGCCACTAAAAATGCTAAGAATCCGAAGATTCTATTCATCATTTTTTGATCCATCAGCTTTTAAACCTGTTTGAATTTAACATATAAATTTATTAATTATAATCAGAATCCTCGGTAATGTATATATTATACTTTGTATTATATTTCAAAAGAGCAAAAATAACAAAAATTCTGCTAATATTAATATAATAATTTTGGAATTTAGAAAATCAAGAAAGAAAGATTTGTAATCCGTAAGAAAATAGAAAAACTTTGTGACTTTTTGTTCGTAATAAACGTATTAATAAGTGGGAAGACTATTTTGCAATTTGTGTTAATTTACAAATATTCTATACGAAATGCAAAGATTATTTCTTAGTTATGATTTTTTTCATTAATTTTGTAGTTTGTCAATAGTTATTCTTTGAAATAAAGGTAAAAAATATGGCTAAACCACTAAGCATTTTATATGTATCGAGCGAGGTCTTCCCATTCGCAAAAATCGGAGGCATCGGCGATATTGCTTATTCCTTGCCCATCGCTATTCGCGATCAGGGGCACGATATCCGGGTAATGCTTCCCAAATATGGTATTGTATCTGAAAGAAGAAATAAAATCCACGAAATTAATAGATTAAAAGATATGCCAATTCCGGTAGGCGACGAGACTATACTTGCTACTGTAAAGTCTTCGTCTATCTGCAATCCGAGAACTAAGGTTCAGGCTTATATTACTACTAATCAGGATTATTTCGATTCGAAAAAGGGTATTTATAGCGACCCTAAAACAGGCGAAGATTATCCGGATAACGACGAAAGGTTTATGTTCTTTAGTCGCACCGTTATCGAGACTTGTATGCTTTTGGGATGGTATCCTGATATTATTCATTGCAATGACTGGCAAACAGCTTTAGCTGCGGCTTTTGCGAAAATATTATTTCCAAATAAATTTAAAAAAACTCGCTTCGTGCTGACTGTGCATAATTTTGCTCAGCAGGGCGAATATCCAGAAGCTACATTTGCTAAATTAGCATTGCCGGAAGCAGTTAAAGCGAACTTTATGCACAATGGCAAAGTAAACTTTCTGAAGGCTGGAATAATTTATGCTGATTATATCAACACAGTTTCTCAAACGTATTCTGCTGAAATTTTGCAAGATCCGAAATATACCAAAGACTTGAATAAAGTCATGATTGAAAATGCTGGGAAATTCACCGGTATAATGAATGGTATCGACACTTACAATTGGAATCCTCGTACTGATTCTTTATTAAAGAAAAAGTTAACCGATGATTTCGAAGAATACAAAGAATTAAACAAAAGATATATTGCCGAGCAATTCGGATTAGAATATAGACCCAAAACACCACTAATTGGTATCGTTACTAAATTTTCGGACTATAAAGGAACTGATCTACTGCTAGAATCCTTGCCAAAATTAGCCGAAATGGATATGCAATTGGTAATTATGGGCGACGGCGATCAAAAATATAAAAACCAGATGAAGGAACTATATAAAAAATATTATAACAAGTTCGCTTTCAAAATCGGATTCGACGAAGATATGACTCATACTCTCGAAGCCGGATGCGATATGTATATTATGCCTTCATTATATGAGCCTTGCGGATTAAATGCTATGTATTCTATGGTTTACGGCACTGTTCCGATAGTAAGAGCTACGGGCGGATTGTCGGAAATAGTAAAAGAATTCAATATGGACACCAGAACCGGCAACGGATTTAGCTTCAAAGATTATACTGCTGAAGCATTATGCCAAGCGGTAGAAAAAGCTATAACAGCTTTCAAAAAGCGGGATTTATGGTATGAATTCTCCAAAAGATTGATGAAAGAAGATTTCTCATGGAAGGAATCAGTGAAACAGTATATTTCAATTTATTATAATACATTCAAAGACTAATTGATGAATAGTTCAAATATTAAAAATTCTATGAACAAAATTAAGTATTTAATTTCAATTATTTTGCCGGCTTGTGCTTTGCTATCGCTCAATTCGTGCAATGAATTGCCTACGGAATTGGGCTATCCTTTGCTATACGACACCTTGATGGTTAAAGCAGTATCGTCATTGGACAATCCCTTCATTACCGGCAGTAAAATTATAAATTTCAACAAAGGAATTTTGAATTCGAGCGGTATATTAATCGGTAAATATGCAGGAATGAATTCTGCTGCATTTATTCGATGTGGCGATTTGCCGGATAGTCTTAGCTATATAACTCCCGAGATGATTATATCCAGCACCTTCACCTTAAAGGCGAAAAGATGGGCTATTGGAGATACAAGCTCAAGCTCTCCGGTTTCTATTGATGCCTATAAAATTAAAAAATTATGGACTGTGAAGACGACTTGGGATTCGATGTTCACTGCTCCAGCAGATTATATAGACTATTCAAAGAAAGTTGCTCAATTCTCAAGATTCGTACCCTTCCAAGATTCATTGTACGATGTAAAGTTCGATTTTGATAAAGACCTAACTGCTGAATGGCTAAAATTTGGATCGGATACAGCTCATTATATAAATTTGGGTATTGCTCTGGTGGCTGGCGAGGGAAGCAATCAAATTCGGAGATTTGCCGGACAATACATCGGAAGCTCTTCAGATACGATACATTACAATGAATTGAAAGTAGTTTATATTAACAAAAATAATAAACAGGACACTATCACTCTACATTCTGCAATGGACTATACATTGACGAATGCACCGCATCCGCAAGATGATCAATTTGTATTGCAGGGTAATGCACAATATGCTACTCAATTGCAATTCGACTTATCGTCATTGCCGGATAATATTGCCATTCATTCAGCCGCATTAGAAGTGCAACTTGATTTAGAACATTCTATACTTTCTAATTATTATACCGACAGTTTACGCGACCAAACGATTGCTGCTGTTTATTTAAAAAACGGAGCTGATTCCGTTGTGGTCGGCGATACCTTGATACCTTTATTATACGGAAACGTTGGAACTAATTTCAGAACTTATGAATATCCTTTATTCACTTATGCTATAGAATACTGGATGCGATACGGTATGAAAAAGGGACAAATTATCCTTACTAAATTACCGGTCGAAAAGCAGTACATAGCGTTAGATAAATATGTGTTTTACGGAATTAACGACCCCGACCCGAAAAAGCGACCAAAACTAAAGATTATTTATTCGAGACGACCTGATTATACCAAAGACGTGCAGAAAGGTGGCAAATAATATGAAACTATTAAAATTATTAACAGCTTTTGTATGCTTGTCCTCTTTAGCATTAGCTCAAGGCGGTTCGAATTACTCTATGTATGGCATCGGCGATATTTATAATAATCTCGGAGCGAGATATGAAGGCATGGGCGGCGTTGGTATAGCTATACCATCGGCTACTGCTATAAATTTAAAAAATCCTGCTATGTGGTCTTTCGTAGAGACTACCAGAATTCAAGCCGGATATCATTACAATCAACGTCATTTAGAGTCCGGAGAATATAAGTTAAACCAAAGTAATGCTTCGGTTAATCAAGTGCTAACGATATTTTCTATAGATACAGCTAAAGGTATATCGGTATCTTTCGGTATTTTGCCTTATAGCTCTGTCAATTATTATATTAAAAAAGTAAATGAAATCAAGAATGACGAATTCGATTATTATAGCGAATCATTATATCAAGGTAGCGGAGGAGTATCGACTGCTTATATCGGCGGTACATCCAAAATCACAGATAATTTCAGACTTGGGCTTCAAGCTAATGTGTTTTTCGGTACTATGAAACATCACATACGTACGCTTTCTTATGACGGCATCAATCAAGAACAAATCAGCCAAAGAAGTGAAATTATTAGTGGCTCGGCATTGCGTGCCGGATTGTTCTACGAACCGATTAAAAATTTATACGTTGGTGCGTTCTACGAAAAGAATTTGAAATTTAAGACAGAAACAGAAATATTCTATGATGGTCAATTGAATAGTGTTAAAAACGATTCGACTTATTCACTATTTTATGATTTAGAATTTCCTGATTCTTATGGCTTGGGATTAGCGTACCAGACAGGCAAGTTCTTGTTTGGCGGCGAATTATCAGTTCAAGACTTCAGTAATTTCAAATTAGATAAAAATGCTCAGGTCAAATATAAAAATTCTATGTCCATGGCTTTGGGTTGCTCTCGTTTGGGCAGCACCGGACTTCGAGCTAATTTCTTAGATAAAATTACTTATAATTTCGGCGTTGGATACAAACAATTATATTATAATGTAAACAATCAAGATATTAATGAATATTATGGAAGTATCGGATTCGATATTCCTGTGGTCGGCACTACTTTAATTAATTCGGCATTTACTTTCGGCGTTCGCGGTAAGAATTCCGGCAATAATATATCCGAAACATTCTTCAGAATGAATATTAATTTGAGCTTAGGCGAGACTTGGTTTAAACCATTTAAACAGGAATATTAGGCACTATTTCTAAATATTATACGTTATAACAAACGCCAAGTGTTCTACTTAATAAATAGCAATACTTGGCGTTTCTCAATTAATCAAAATACTCAATATGGAGAAATTAGAATTATGAATATATTGGTTTGTATATCGAGAGTGCCGGATACTACTTCTAAAATTGTAACTGATAGCGATTCGAAAACTATAGCCATTCAAGGCGTGAAATTTATAGTGAACCCTTATGATGAATTCGCGATAGAAGAAGCATTGAGAATTAGAGCCAAACAAGGCGGCATAATCACAGTCCTAACAGTTGGACCGGAAGTGTCTAAAGACGTTTTGCGTACTGCTTTGGCATTGAGCATAGACAGAGCCGTATTAATTAATACTGATGATACTTTAGATTCCTTCGCTGTAGCTCATGCAATTGCAGATTTCGCTAAAGTCGAAAATTTTGATCTGATATTAACCGGAAAGCAATCAATTGATTATTCCTCCGGAGCAGTTCCGCAAATGCTTGGTGAATTTTTAGGAATGCCAGCGATTTCTGTAGTTACGAAATTAGATTTCGAAGATAATAAGGTAATTGCCGAACGAGAAATTGAATCCGGAATGGAAGTAATTGAGACTACATTGCCTTGTATTATCACGACTCAAAAAGGATTAAACGAACCTCGCTATCCGAAATTACCGGACATAATGAAAGCTAAATCAAAACAGATTGAAGAAATATCCGCAAATCATCAGAATGAATTGGTTTCTGTAATTTCGATTGATACAATTCAAAAAGCTCGCATCGGGAAAATATTAGGCTCAAGCAACGAAGAAATATCAGAATTAGTTAACTTGTTGCGTAATTCCGCAAAAGTAATATAAGAGGAAATTGATATGAAAAGAATTTTAGTATATATAGCATCAGATAAGAATGAATTAAAAAGAAGTTCCTGCGAATTAATTTCTGCCGGAGTCGAATTAGCAAGTAAATGCGGAGCTGAAATAATGGCTGTCGGGATAAATATTCCTGGCGAAATTTGCGGCGAAATCTCTAATTATGGTATTTCGAATATCACGAACATTGCTTCCGAGCAATTATTAGAAGAAGTATCTGTACTTCCGGCTAAGGCTATAAGCGATTTCGCTTCCAAAATCGGTGCAGATTGTTTGCTGTTTTCTGCGACCACTCACGGTATGGAAATTTCCCCACGAGTATCCGCTATTTTAAATGCTGGCTATGTAGCCGAAGCTACAGCATTAGATTATAGCGATGGAGAATTGATAATTTCTAAATCAATATATTCAGGCAAAGCTTCAGCCAAATTGCGAATTAATTCAGGAATCAAGGTAATATCCTTGCGAGCTAATCAATTCCCGATTATAGCTGCCGAAGCTATTCCGAATGTAGAAGTATTCGTTCCTGCGTTTGATTCGGACGATATTTCTTGCAAAATAAAACAGCTTATATCTAACGAAGGCAGAATAGACGTAAGCGAAGCCGATATTATAGTAGCCGGCGGCAGAGGAATGAAATCCGCTGAGAATTTTAGTATTTTAGAAGATTTAGCATCGAAGATTAATGCAGCAGTCGGAGCTTCGCGTGCTGTAGTAGATGCTGGATGGAGACCGCATTCAGAGCAAATCGGTCAAACCGGTAAAACCGTAAGCCCAAATCTATATATTGCTTGCGGAATTTCGGGGGCT
>CAZIIZ010000060.1:0-9406 GCA_964539225.1 uncultured Hyphomicrobiales bacterium
CATCTGTACAGCGAAGAAGGGAATAAAATTGCTGACTACTACGATATTGAATTGGACGCATTATTGAATAAATATTTTGCAAATAAACAAATTGAAAATTTTAATATTCGACAAATCAAATTACAAATAATTGGTAATTATAATAAATAAAAAACACACTTATTTTATAAATATAAAAGGAATAAACAAATGTACGAATTCAAAAACATGCCATCACTTGGCGATATGTTCCCTGAGATGGAAGTAAAAACTACTTTTGGTCATGCTAATTTGCCAAAAGATTATAAAGGCAAATGGTTTATTTTGTTTAGCCATCCGGCGGATTTCACCCCGGTTTGTACTACGGAATTTGTAGCTTTTCAGAATCGCTACGAACAATTCAAAGAATTAAATACTGAACTAATCGGTCTTTCTATTGATCAAGTTTACTCACACATTAAATGGGTCGAATGGATTAAAGACAACTTAAATGTAGAAATTCAATTCCCGATTATAGCAGACGACGGCGAAGTGGCTCGCACTTTAGGAATGATACACCCCGGCAAAGGCAAAAACACAGTTCGTGCTGTATTCATTGTCGATTCTAATGGTATAATTAGAGCGATGCTATATTATCCTCAGGAATTAGGACGCAATTTCGACGAATTATTACGCATGGTTAAAGCAATGCAAATTGCTGATGCAAATAAAGTAGCTATGCCGGCAAATTGGCCTAACAACGAATTAATCGGTGATAAAGTGATAATTCCTCCTGCCTCGGACATCAAAGCTGCTTTTTATAAAAAAAGTCGATACGACAACTATGATTGGTGGTTCTTGTATCGTGATTTAGAAAAGAAGATTTAATAGAATAAATTTTCGATAGATTGGTTCATGGAGTACACAATCTTTCCATTTTCTCCTCTCTGACTCGAAGAAGAGAGGAGAAAATGTTTTTATATAAATATCGACTTCAAGATAATTTTTAGAATTGTTAAGAAATAGTTTTTGATTTAATCTAAATATTTGTATATTGTATTCGGTATATTTAACAGGAAAGTATATTATGAAAAATGATTTTCGTTTGCAAGAGTTAAGAAAATTTGTAGCCCCCGAATTTATTTTCGGAGCAGATTCTTTGCAAATTGCAGGTAATTATTGCAAAAAAATTGCTTTGAAAAAAGTACTAATTATTAGCGATAATGGTGTGATTAATGCTGGAATTACTGCCCAGGTTCAAGAAAATATTGAGCAATTCGGAATTGAATATGTAATGTACTCAGATGTTTCGCCGAATCCCCGCGATTACGAGATAATGAATGGTACAGAAGTATATCTTTTGAATCATTGCGATGGAATAATTGCCGTTGGCGGTGGGAGCGTTATGGATTGTGCTAAAGGAGTGGCTATCACAGCTGTAAATAGTAAGCATATATTAGAATTCGAAGGAGTGAATAAAGTAGAATTTCCGATGCCGCCTTTGATTTGTATTCCTACTACGGCAGGAACTGCTTCTGAAGTTTCTCAATTCGCCATAATCAACAACACCTTGGAAAGATGTAAAATTGCTATCATATCTAAAGCAGTAGTTCCCGATTTGGCGATAATTGACCCTTTGACCTTGTTAACAATGGATAATTATTTGACTGCTTGTACTGGTTTGGATGCTCTTTCGCATGCAATTGAGGCTTACGTATCCACGGCGAGTTCTCCGATAACTGATAATTTTGCTATTGAAGCTATTAAATTAATAGGAGAATATTTGCCAAAATCAATAATTGCTCCTGATAATTTGGACTATCGAGCACAAATGATGATGGCAAGTTTGCAAGCTGGATTAGCATTCTCAAATGCCAGCTTAGGCATTATTCACTCAATGGCACATAGTCTGGGAGGCTACTTGGATTTGGCTCATGGAGAGTGCAATTCAATGCTTCTAAGTACTGCTATCGATTATAATTTCGACACTCACAGTAAAAGATTTAATGATATTGCTTTAGCACTAGGATTGAATAATAGTTCGTTATACGATTCTGAGCATAGATATTCTAAATCGGACATAATCAAGTTCATGGAAGAATTCAAACTGTCGGTCGGTATTGATAAAAGATTATCCGATAGGAATGTAAAGCTAACCGATATACCAATATTATCTGAAAAAGCACTGAAAGATCCTTGCAATGCTACTAATCCACGAACCCCAAATATAAAAGATATTGAAACACTTTATAGCGAAGCATTATGACAAAAAACCAAGATTGGGAGAAAGTTAAAAATAATATTATGGGATTCGGAGACGAAAATTCCTCCCATAAGATGTACTATCCCGAATTACAAAAGAAATTAAAAGAATTGGATAGATTCAAGCAATTGATGGATAACGTCAATGATTTAGTAATTCAAGTAGATATTTATAATGAAACAATAGTTTATGCTAATAATTCAGCTTTGTCAATTCTAAATTATAATAAAGATGAAATTCGAAATACAGTAGTAAAAGATATTTTCAAAGATACTGTTTACAATGATATCAAAGGGCTAATATTTGATGATTCTAAAGAAGGAAGAATAATTTTATCTGAAATCAAAACTTCAGATGGCGAAATTATTCCTGTTGAGATAAATTATCATCTCCAAGAATTTGATGATTCACTTTACGCTGTATTAATCGCACGAAGTATCCAAGAAAAAATAATAGTCGAAGGCAAACTTATTGAATCAGAAGCGAGTATGCACAGAGTATTTAATAATATTTACGATATTATTGTTATTCACGATAATAACGGAAATATTATTAAAGCAAACACTCAAGCCCTCGAATTATTCGAATTGACAGTTGCAGAAATAAAATCGATGAATATAATTGATATTTCAGCGAAAACTGAACAGATTAATAATATTAATGATATATATGATAAAGCTATGATGGGCGAGTATATGATATTTGAATGGAAAGGGATTAAGCACCATTCTAATATTGTGTTCGATATTGAAGTAGCATTAAGAAAAATTGAATGGTTCGGTCAGGAAGTTATCCTGTCAGTGATGCGAGATATTTCCCAAAGAAAAGCTCTCGAAGATGGACTGATTCGCTCTAACAAAGAATTAGAGCTAAGAGTAAAAGAACGTACAATAGAGCTTGAAACTACAATGAATTCGCTACAAAAAGAAATTCAAGTACGGAAAATATTTGAGCAAAATTTGGTGATTGCCAAAGAAGAATTGATTAAAGCATTAGAAAAAGAAAAAGAACTGAACAATCTAAAATCAAGATTCGTTTCAATGGTCAGCCATGAGTACCGCACTCCGTTGACAATTATTCTCTCTTCTACTTATTTACTTGATATTTATCACAAAAATCAAAAAGAACTTGAATTCAATAAGCAGCTAACCCAGATTCAGAAAGCTGTACAAGAAATGACAAAAATGCTAAATGATGTTCTTAACATAGGCAGAATAGCATCAGGAAATTATACATTAGAAATCAATACATTTAGTTTAAATGATTCTATTAAAGAATCAGTAGGAATAATTGACGACTTTACGAACGGGCAATTTGTTTTTAATTTAGATCTTCCTGATACTGAATGTCTTGTTACTTCGGATAGTAGATCCATAATTACAATTTTAAACAACCTAATCAACAATGCCGTTAAATTCTCAAATTCTTACAAGGAAATTGATATATCCTTGTGTCGTAATGATGATAATCATTTTGATATTAGGATAAAAGATCGCGGCATAGGGATACCGGCAAATGAAATGAAAAATCTATATGAGCCATTCTTTAGAGCGAAAAATATAGGGAATATTTCAGGCACGGGACTTGGTTTGGCAATTGTAAAAAACACATTAGAACTGCTACAAGGCAAAATCCAATTGAATAGTTTCGAAGGAGAAGGTACTGATTGCATTATTACACTTCCTAAATCTATCTATCCTAGCTAAATTTTTACAAGAAACTACTTAGAGAATTAAATCAAAAAAGCCTCCCTGTGAAATTAAATCAAGGGAGGCGAAGTATAAAAATTACAATAGAACTAACTACAACTCGAAAGACATATCGCCTGCTCTTTTGCCTCCATTTTTGTTGATTATTACGTCATCGTAATAGTCCGCAATAGTGGCTACAGCATTTAAGGTATTAATTAATTCATTTTCGTCTAAGTTCGCTCCGGAAATGGAATGCGAAAATGTAATAGTGTCGTCGAATAATAATCCGAAAGCACCAAAGTGCAATTCAGCATTTTTTCTTAGTAAAAATTGCAACAACTCTTCAGTAATTTTGGCATCATATACCACATTTGCAGTACACTCTATACAAGCATCATCGTTAGCAAATTTGCGTACCATCAACATCACTTGAGTAGAGCCTTGTGCGATAGTAAACACATTATTTTCAAATTTTAAATATTCAGGATATTTATTTTTAAGAATATTTTCTATTTTATTTATTGTTTTTTCGATTAACTCTATGGGAGTATCGATATTTGGGTTATGCTCTTTAGATTGAATAAGAATATCGTTCATAAAATATCTCCGTTAAATTAATATTGAAAAATTATTGATTTGATTCGGGGAGCATTCCCATTTTAGCTTTTAATGCTAATAAATCCCCATCAACCGAAGCTGAAGTGTTTAACATTTTGAATTCATCTTCGAGTTTGGTATTCTCTCCGGCAAGTGTTTCGAACGCTTCGGCTTGCGATTCCAATTGCTCAATTTTTCCTTCGTATTTATCGAATTTACTAAAAGCATCAGAACCGACTCCTGAGAATGATTGAGCTATTTGCTTTTGAGCCTTAGCAGCCTGAGAGCGTGCAATCAAAGTGCTTTGACGAGAGCGAGCTTCGTCTAATTTAGATTTAAGCGAATTTAGCTGTATTCTCATTTTATCAGCTGTTGTTTTCGCTGTAATATAAATTGGCTCTAAATCGGCTACATTCTTAACGGCGATATTCTTTTTCTCTAAAGCTGCACGGGCTAAATCTTCACGATTAGCCTGAAGAGCTTGAACTGCTTTCTTTTCCCAATCGCTCATTTCTAAACGAGCTTTCTCTAATTTTCTTTCCAAAGATTTTTCGTTTGCGATAGAATTCGCAACGGCTAAAGTGGCTTTATTAACGGATTCCTCCATCTCGATAATCATTTGCTTTAGCATTTTCTCAGGGTCTTCAGCTTTGTCTAAAGCGTCGTTGACGTTAGATTTGAAGATGTCCGAAATCCTACTGAAAATTCCCATAATTCGCCTTTCATCATTTACAATTTAATAATAATTGACACTTTTGATACAAATATATAAAAAAAATTCTTTTAAAGTAAAAGTTTTTTTAAATTAGTGTTCCTTAAAGTTCTTTGAACGATTTCTTTAAAAATATATTGGAGACTAATGTGAGTTTTAATATACAAGAGATGCTCGAAAAAGCACGCAACGTACAGCAAGAAGTTGAAAAAATCAAGAATCAAGCTGCTTCAGTAATAGTTACAGCCGAATCCGGTGCAGGTATGGTAAGAGTAAAAATGAATGGCAATAATCAAGTACTCGAAGTAAGAATTAGCCCTGAATTGATAGCAGAAAATGATATTGAGATGATGCAAGATTTGCTTGTAGCTGCATTTAATAATGCACAAAAAGATGTACAGGAGAAAATGCGTGGCGAATTGTCTAAGCTGTCGTCGATGTTGCCAAATATTCCGGGATTAAATTTAGGATAATAGTTTCGATGATTTATACATCAGATACAATTGAAGAAGTGGTTAGCTGTTTCGCATCTCTGCCGACTATAGGCAGAAAAACAGCTCAACGGCTGACTTATCATTTATTGAAAAGGGATAAAGATTTTGTCGATCGTTTCTCGAATTCAATAATAAAATTAAAAAATAATATCCATTATTGTTCCATTTGCAATAACTATACAGAAATAGATCCGTGTCCAATTTGTACTTCCGACACTAGGGATAGAGGGATTATATGCGTAGTCGAAGAGCCAAATGACGTGGTCGCTATTGAGAAAACAAGTGAATTTAAAGGCTTATACCATGTGTTGCACGGTCTGATTAATCCTTTAGACGGGGTTTCGCCTCAAGATATTAAATTGCAGGAATTAATTGCACGCTTGACCGACATCCGAGAAATAATATTTGCTCTAAATGCAAGCATAGAAGGCGAGATTACTACTCAATATATAGCAAAAATAGTTAAGCCTTTGGATATAAAAATGACTCGCTTAGCCAGAGGAATGCCAATAGGCGGAGAATTAGAGTTTACCGATGAAGCTACAATTTCTAAGGCATTAGAATCAAGGATTAACATATAAACTAACCGAGTGCTTTTTACTTAATATTCAAAGCACTCGGTGTGAGTATGTTTTATAATTTAATTATTAGATTTTATTTTTAATATACATTAGAATATCCATCGCCGTGATAATGCCCAATAGATTTTTCTCCCAATCGACTACCGGCAAATAATCTATTCGCTTTTTAGTCATTATTTCGATTGCTTTCGTGATACTATCTTCGGGGTAAATCAAATATACATTCCTCGACATCACATTTTCAAAATCACTTATTTTATTAAATCCGGTTTCTGCATCGTCGTAATCGTAAATTTTCCTTAGACTGTATTCCATAAGAGTTCTTTCGGTAATCATACCGATAAACTTTCCGCTATCGACTACCGGCACGTGCTTCACTTTTTCCTCTTTCATTATATCGTCGGCTTTTTTTATTGAGTCGTCGAAATCTACTGTGAAGACACCACGAGTCATAATATTCTCGATTCTCTCAGTATTTGGCATTATTTTCCCCTTTCATAAAAAACATTTATCAAGAAATTCAAGTAAATTTAACACAATTTTTTTTAATAACAAACAAATATTTTAGGTCTCAAAAAAAAATAATATAAAGAATAGAATAATTGAAATTTATGAATCGAAAAGGAAAATTAACTCGAATAAACGTCATTTTAGATGTATATTATGGATTATCAGCAATATATTGTATCCTTTTGGAGTTAATAAGCGTTTATTAAGGTAGAGAAAATACAAATTATTATATTGAATGTGAAAGAAATAATTACAATGAGTAACAAATCAAAATATTTCAAATCGTTGTCAGGCAATCGCCTTCAATGCACTTTATGCAATCATTATTGTGTATTGAATTTAGATGAAGTAGGGAAGTGCAGAGTAAGGCAAAACGTACAGGGCGAAATGATAAGTCTAAATTGGGGCAAGCCGACTGGATTTTGCTTAGATCCAATCGAGAAAAAGCCCTTATACCATTACTATCCGGGTTCGTCAGTTTTATCGTTTGGCTGTCTCGGATGCAATTTCACCTGCCTCAATTGCCAAAATTATCATTTGTCTTCTGAGTTTTCTAATGAAGAATTATTCAATACTGAAGCAATGGTGTCTCCGGCTCAAATAGTCGATTTAACAATTAAAAATAATGCTATTGGTATAGCATATACCTATTCTGAGCCAACTGTGTTTTGGGATTATATATTGGACATAATCAAAGCCGCCAAACAAACTAACCCTGAATTGAAGCATATTTTAGTAACAAATGGATATCTTTCTACTGAACTCTTAGAAGAAATAATTGCCAATAATTATATTGATGCTATGAATATTGATTTGAAATTTATAGACCCAATTAATCAGAAAAATGTTTGCGGTTCTGAATTACGACCAATTCTAAAGAACATTGAGTTAATTGCTAATCATTCAAATATTCATCTGGAGCTTACTAATTTAATAATTCCAGGATTAAATGATTCGGATTTAGCAATTTCAACACTTTCTGATACAGTTTTTTCTATATCCGCAAAAATTCCTTTGCATTTCTCAAGATTTTACCCTATTTTTAATATGCAGGAAGTTAGCCATACATCGGACAATGTTTTGTTGAGAGCAAAGCAAATTGCCGAAAGAGCAGGAATTGAGAATGTATTTATCGGAAATACGTCAATCGAAGGTGTGTCGGATACATTATGCTCCAAGTGTGGTAACAAATTGATAATTAGAAATGATTACAAAGTAAATATACAAGCTGAACGAACTCAAGATGGATTAATTTGTGCGAAGTGTAAAAACTTACTTAGTATGAGAATTGTTTAATATAAAATAAGAGAAGGTAATTAATTGAAAATATTTAGTCGTTTCTACATCATAGCTATTGGTATAATAATTTGTACTGAATTTGCTTGTGCTTACATAGGAGATTCGGTCGTTACTAAAACTCGAAATTATTTCGGCGTAGAGTTTGGTCAATATTCAAGTTCTTCGTTCTTTAATTTTAGTGGATCTCAAACGCCTACAGTAGCTGATTCATTGGATAATTCCCACGATAAGGAATATTCCTATAATATGAAAAATTATAACATTATATTTGATTACTCGCGAGCAATTATAAATAAACCAAATTTCTGTTTATTTGCGAATTTCAGTTTGCCATTAGCAATAAACAATATTGAAAGAAAATATTTAGCGAACTCCGATTCATCAGCCGTACATGATTCATTGAATAATGTTGTAATTGTATATGATAAAACGAATCTTCCTTATTTGAATTTCGGGATGGGTGCGGATTACAAAAGTTCTAACTTTATTTTTGGTCTAGGTAGTAATTTCCGTATTTCATTGTTGGGTTCGGATTTGAAAAATATTGTAGGCAGTGAGTTTGTTGATTTGAGTTATTCTAGTATGACTCCGTATCTCTCGGTAATGTACAAAGGAGCAAAATCCTTTTTTGAGTTCACTGGTGAATATCAATCATATTTTGATTCTCCTATCAGCGATATGCTTAAATTAAGATTTGGAGTTGGATTAACTACAGTAGAATCATCATCTTTTAGTGCATTTTTAGAATATAATAAAAGTATAAAAGAGATAAATGAGAGCAGACCGTTTTCGCCGTATCAATATCAATATCAGGAAGATTATTTGAAGCTGGGGATACATTTCGATATAATTATTGAAAAAGTAATTTTACCCGGAATTTCTTATGAATTGAATATTAGCGGAAAGAATACAAAAAATATGGGAATATTTAGGATATATGCGAAATATTTATTAAATTTGAATAAGTAATGATATTAAATAGAAATAGAGGTAATCTATGAATACTCAGAAAAAGATAGTTATGATGCTGAGCGGCTCCTTCGGCATTCTTTTGATTTTGGTTTTTGTCCTTTGGTCCTTATCACAACAAAGTTATACAGATATTAGGCAAGAAGAATTTAAAGAAAAAACACATGCTGTTGGTGTTGCCTTAGGACAATCCAGTAAGCCGTTGGTAAATACTGTATTCGATAATACTTTGTGGGATGGATTAGTGGATTGTGTCGAAGCTAATGGCAAAATTTCAGCTTCTGCTGAAGCAGCGTTATGGGCAAAAGCGGATATCAAATCATTTATCGCTA
>CAZIIZ010000061.1:0-9375 GCA_964539225.1 uncultured Hyphomicrobiales bacterium
CTGTACAAGGACGAGTGATGTCAGCAGTAGTAGGATTAATTGAGAACGGTGCGTCAGATCTATCGATTTCTACGCCGTCTTCTGCATTAATGATTCTTACTAAAGCTTCAGTTGTTTTAATCTTTGGAGTAACCCAATTGTAGTTCATATCTGCACTCATTACAGGACTAGTGTTAATTCTGTTCCAAGTGTGAGCATTATCTGTAGAGTAATCTAAGTTAAAAAATGCTTTTTGAGAAGGAGCAGTCCAAGCGATTGTATATAATGAACCTGCATCAAATTTCTCAGCACCATTTGGATAAGTAACAGTTGCCACTTTATTCACTACGATTGCAGGAATTGTTTCAAATGTACCTTGACCAGTGATGTCTAAGCCGTCTGTAGAATAAACTACAGTGATTGGATGCCAAGTTAAGAAGATACCTTCGTTTAAGTTACTAACTCTGAATTTCAAAGTACCCAAGTAAGTAGAAGTGAAAGGCACTTTCATACCTGGTTTATGATTTATTTTGTCATAGATATTGTAATCAATATCAATTGTTCTTAAGTCAGTGATAGGATCTTTAGTACCTACGAAAGGAGCAGTAAATGCAGCATCATATCCTAAATCATCTCTTTTATCAAAGATTACTGTGTTGTTTTGTTCCATAGAAACGAATTGCATTTGAGCTGGATTGTATTTGATACCAAATGTAGCATTACCTAGTCCGAATTCTGAACCGACATTAGTAATATACATAGGAACTGTCAAGTATTCACCTTCTAATTTAGGAGATGCGTTTACTCTATAGCTCAAACCTGCTTGAATTGCGTCGTTTTTAGTTACCATTGGAGTATTGTCTGCAACGAATTTGCCATTAGCTTTTAATTCGTCATCGATTTTATTATTGCGTTCCAATAATTCAGGAGCGTAAGCAAATAAATCATTCATAAGTGGAGTACTAATTTTAGAACTTACTGGTGAATTTTTAGGTAATGAAGAGATTTTTCCACTGTTTCTGTAAACAATAAATCTATCAGTTGCATTTACCATACCGTCGCCAGTAACGTCTGCATTAATGTTTGATCCACCATCATATAATACTACTAAACTTCTGTCTTTACCATTGATTTCGCCGTCTTTTACTACGTCGCCACCAACCATTGCAGCTAACAAGTTAGAACCTGTAGTTACACCTAATTGACCACTATTATAAACTAAACCTGTAGCAGAATAATCTGAAAGATTAGGATTTGTTTCAAAATTACCATAAGCAGTATATTTGTTTGCAATAGAAGGAGGATTAATAGCTGCATCTGTTTCATTAATAGCACCAGTATTAGCTGTAGGATTCCAACCTTGGAAATCCCAACCTGATTCAACTGCCCAAGTACCATTATCGTCGCCATCATAAGTAAATGGAGCGGCAAATCTTGATAATATAGGTAAGTGATTGATTTGATCTACTTTTACAAAGTATCTGCCATCAGCTAATTCAGTGAATACGAAAGGTACGTTTGCATATTGTGAACCGTCTATTCCTCTTACTGGAGCAACTGTCGGATCCATTGCAGTAGCGTGACTTACGTAACCATATTCAGATTCAGCTGAATCTACACCAGCACCAGGGATACCTGAATTGTTTTTGTATAAAGTAATTTTATATCCACCATCAGCATAAGATGAACCAACATCATTAGACATTTTACTGTTTACATGATGACCTTCAAGCATTACTCTTACAGTAAAGTTTGACGGAGGAGTAATATTAAAGTATTCAGTCATTGTTTGTAATGACGGCATCAAACCATAAGATAAGTTATCATATTCTAATACTAAACCATTGATTGTAGAGCGACCGTTTAACAACAAACGTCCGTTTGTTTTAGCAGCACCTAAAGGACCTTGGTCATTGTATGAGAAATCATTGTTCATATCAGGATCTGCTTTAGATACGTCTAATTGTGCTGCATATTGAGCTTTGTTAGTAGTACCCAAGAATTCGAATGTGTTGTTTGTTTTAGGCAAAGTCATAGAGTTAGAGTAACTTGCTGACCATTTTTGAGAAGCAACTTGTTGCCAATCTTGAATTGTAACACCGCCGCCACCTTTTATTGAGTATTGTAAGTCGGCGTGGTTAGCACCATCGCTACCACTACGGAAAGTAGTAATGTTGTTTCTGTTAAAATCAAAACCAGTCCAACGTACTCTTAAGTCAGTTAAAGTATTAGGAACTTTTTGAGCTAACTTTGGTTCTACTAATTTAATTGTAGGACGAGTAGCTGTATAAGCGAATCCTGTACCTGAAATATGAGCTAAGAAATTATTAGCCAATGGGAAACCTTGAATTGTGCTAACATAACCAGATGGTACATAATTGCCACCGTTGAAAGAGAAAGCTGCAAGTAGGTTAGCAGAATAATCTACACCACCGAAGCTACCTAATTCACTAGCACGAATTTGAGCTGCACCTTGTACGAACTTAGTTAAAGCAGAAGGTTCTACATTTGAAGGCTGTTGATTGCCAGGATTTCCACCCCAGAAACGAACTTCTCTCATATCACCGATGAAGTATTTGCCTTGACCAGCTGTAGTACTTGGTTCGTAACCGAAGAATACAGGATATGCATTCTCTGGATCGACTGTAATTGTAGTACCTAATTGTGTAGTAATTGAGTCAACATATTGAGGAGTACCATCAATATAGAATCTAACTGAAGTAGCTGTTCCGCCGTTAGCTAAATTTACATAAGCTGCGACATGATACCATGCTGAATCAGAGACTTGTATAGTTGGAGGAATTATTGGTGAAGTTGCTGCACTTCTTGCAGTGCGAACAGCTGTACCAGTAGAAGAACCAATTGCCAACTCTAATTGACCTGTAGGTAATAATCTCAATGCGTATTGTAAGTTATTAGAACCATCGTCTAATTTTTTACTAACGATTGGGAAATATTCTTCTGTAGCTGTTGGGAATTTGTAAGGTCTAATCCAAGCTTCAATCATACCGATACCACCGTTTAGATTTAAGCTAGTAGTATTCTCTTTTACTTGAATTTTAGCATTACCAAGATTCTTAATAGCAAAGTAAGGAGCTACTTTGAATTCACCAGATTCTGCATAAATATCATTTTGATTTCTTGCTTCTGTACCGCTAATTCTTAATTTTACGGATTTAGAATAGTTATTATCTAAGTCAACTACGCCTTGTAAATCATCGTCTTGACCTGAAGTAGTAATGTTGTTATATGGAGCCCATTCAGCTTCATAAGACTCTACTTCTACTCTATCCAATGGATATGCAGGAGTTTGATTATCGATAGCGTCGAACCAAGTGGCTCCTTTATCGCGACTAATCATAATTTGAATATCGGAAGTTCCGGCTGAATTTTTACCCAAACCGTAAGCTGCCCAACGTACTTTTAATGTATTTCCTTTTAAGTTAGAAACACCTTCGCCACCAAGTGGTGCAGTTAATTTGATGTGAGAACGGTCAGGACGATAGCTAATAGCATTATTGTTGACAATTCCACCGCAAACATACCAATTAATTGGGTTTGCATTTTTTTGATAGAAATATTCATCAGCTATATCTAAGCGTGCACCTTGTAACGGATAATATAATTCTAATGTAGTTCTGTTATCTAACGAAGTAGAACTAGAACCTAAAGAAGTAATTGTACCATTTGCATCATATACACCAGACATTCTGCTTCTAATAATATTTTGATCTAAAGCAGTTCTCCAAATTTTAACTTCTTTGATACCAGAATATAAATATTTGCTTGCATCAAGTCCGCCATTTGGATTTACACCAATCCAAAGTGGATGAGTAGTAGCCCATAATCTTGGACTTACAGAACTCAAATTAGTATATTGATTTACGATTTCACCGTTTACATATAATGTAACTAAGTTATCTTTTACTGAAGCTGCTATATGTACCCAGTTACCTGCATGAGCATTGTTAACTGGAGCAGTAGCGTCAGAAACATTTAATGCTTCGCTTGACCAAATATCAGCTAAAATATTAGCTCCATTATTGGCATTTTCATAAGCACGGAATGCAGGATATTTACCATCTTTCATGTAAAGCATCCAAGAACCATGAGAAGTAGAAATAGTTCCATCCGCAGAAGCAATTATTGCTGGTTCAGCACCTGCTGTTGCTTGGATACCATTAAGGTTTACCCATGCTTCAACTGTTAATTGAGAAGGGGTGCTGAATGGATTTTGAGTTTTAAAATAACCGCATTGTCCATCTAATTGTACAAAGAATAATCTTCCTAATACAAATGTAGCATCACTAATATCATATCTGCCGTTAGCAGTATATTTAGTACGAGTTGATATGTTATTTGCAGAAGTAGCAGTATCTAATTGAACTACTTTTAATTTAGCTTGTTCTGAGCGAGCGAAAAAGTTTTCGTTAGCTTTCCAAATTAATCTAATTACACCTTCAAAGCCGTCGCCGCTAAGAGCCGGTAAAACCGAGCCGTCGCCTTGAGCTATAAAGAAGTTATTAGTTGCATTTAAACTGTCAATTTCACCACCACGATAAATGTCTTTATTTGAACCCATAGTTGTAGCATTCAAATTAGTTTCGGCTATTCTACCGGATTCAATCCAGCTTGATCCACCGTCTAATGAATAATCTACAGAGTAAGCATATTTACCAGTACCGTAACCGGCAGTTCCGCTAACTACTCCGCCTAAACCACTACGTTCGAAATAAATAGGATATCCTTTGTTTGGAGATAATGATTTCAAAGCAGGATCAGGAAATCTATTAACGGCTTGACCGCCATTAGGATTTAATATTCTGATACCGCGAATATTGAAAGCACTTGGATCTACAAAAGATGTCTGAGCTTTCACTGTGTTACCACTATAATCTTCAACTACCATATTACCGGCAGTACCGGCAGTATTGAATTTTATTATAGATTTTGTAGTATCTGTAAGAGCAGAATAATTAGGAATTGTGAATTTCACCATTCCTAAAAATGTTCCTCTGCCTGCAGAAGCAGGTTGAATACCGATACCAGACATTGCTTTATTAATGTCCATTGAATGATAGTATGTAGTTCCATCATTGGCTGGTTGAGCTGTTAAAGCTGAATAGCCATTCGCAGATAGAGAGTATGGAGAAACGATATCAACATAAGGTTGATCGATATCCATATCGTATTGAACAGAATCAGTACTTGCATAAGCTACGTTGCCGTCCGGAACTAAAAAGTCCCTATTGTACGTTACAGTCAAAGTAACGTTGCCGAGCTTAGAAGCCGAAGCGTCTGTCGAAATGTCTTTCGCCCAGAATTCTACGCCTATTTTATTGCCCATACGGCGCTGGTTCATCGAAATTTGATATGTCTGCGAGTATACTTCACCGGTCATCAGCAGTAACCCCAGAACGAACCAGAAGATATTCATCCATGAAAGTCGGATTCTTTCAGGTTTATTTGGATAAGTATTCATAATCATAATCCTTTATTTTTTTTTAAAATACTTTCTAATTTTCTTCCATCGGATATACGGGTTCCGATTTTCTTCATTATTTTATTATCGAACATTTCTTTATTTTCTTTAATCTTATTTCAAAAATCGTTCATTAATTTCGGCTCCGAGGCGAGCGGAGAGACGCTCGCCTCATTACCGATAAACCCGTCACCAATTATGGAGTTACGCTAAATATTTCGCTAGACTTAGTACCAACTTTTAATGTATAAGTTTTAGTTGCACTGCTTGAACCGTCAGCTGAGTAAATTCTTACTGTGTAAGTACCAGCTGGCAAGTTGTTTACTACCGGACCTTCAGAACCTGTAGCTGTACGAATACCTCTACGAATTCTTCTGCCACTTGCATCATATACTTCTAAATTATAATTGTTTCCTAAACCATACAATTGAGCTCTTACATTCGGAGTTGCATTAGTAACTGAGAAGTTAAACCAATCTTCGTCTGTAGCTGAATTAATTGTACCAGTTAACGGAGTGTTTGTACCAATTGCTTTTGAAGTTTCTCTTGTGTTGTTTGTACCTAAAGACACATCGTCATCTGTAGAACCAGTAGTCATTTGTGAATTCGGGTTCTTAGTATTCGATGATAATTTGTAGTTTTCATAACCTATACCACCAGAGTAAGCTAAGGCATAGAAGTAATAATTAGTATTTGGAGACAAACCAGTTACTGAAATTGATGAGCTAACTAAATCAACACCATTGTATAATACTGTAGCATTACCAATTGAAGATCCAGAACCATAGTTTGAATTGGCTACGTAAGTAGTTGCATTTGTCGGGAATTCAGAATCCCCTAATTCACCTTCTGCTTTTGCTATTATAATTACATTTCTGCTCGCTACACCAGTCCAAGCAACTGTCATTGAAGTAGGTTTCACGTTCGAGAATGTAACATTAGAAGCCTGAATAGAAGGAACTGCATCCAATACTGAGAATGGAGTGCTTAATGATGATTGCCAGTTTACACTGCCACCAGCCGTATCGGCTTTTAATTGATTATTCACAGAAGCTGTATTCATTACTAAACCAGCTACTGTAGTCATCGAATTACCTGCTGTAATTATCGCATCAACTTGACCTGCTGACAATGCAGTGCCAATTTCTTTTTCTAATCTAATAGAGTAAGCAGTAGATGCTGTAATAGGTTGACCGTTCATATCTTGTAATTGTACAGTAGCTTTAAACGCTTGTCCAATTTTTACAGGATTTGGCTCTAATTTAGTTATTACCACTCTGTTAGCTGTTAAAGAGATAGCTTTGTCTTTAGCTGTGTTTGTGTTTGCATCTACTGTAAAGATACCCCAAGCACCAGTTAAATCTTTTAACGCTACCGGATAGCCACTCATTGCGACATAACGTGGAGAAGTTGCTGTAAAGTTAGATAATCTGTCTCTATAATCTGTCCATGATAAACCGTTCCATTTTGCAGGAAAGGCACCATTAGGTACAGGAGTAATTTGTTCGTATGTAGTTGAATTTGGATATTGGAATTTAACCTGCACACTATCGCTACCAATTGTACCAACCGGAGCTAAAGTGTAAGTTAAATTAACTGCATTTTTAGGATTGCCACCGCGACCATTTGTTGGATCTAAATCAATGCAAGACGCTTTAATTAATTGCGTATTACCTGAAGTAGCCATTCTCATAGATACAGGAGCATATTGATCTCCACCAGTTCCGAATCCAATTGGATATTCAGTTAGACCATTTGCATTTACAGTTTTAATCAAATTACCTTTTACGTGGTTAGCGCTTGTCATCGGGTTAGCAAAAGTTAAGCTAGATCCGAATGTTAAAGCGTTATCGCCAGTATAGATATGTTTTGTATTAGGGAAGTTTAAGCTAGTCATTATTGCTAAATCGCCATCTAATACTAATCCAGTAGTAGAACCTGAAGAAACAAAGTTTCCTACTTGATTGTTAGTAAATAAATTAGCAGGCACGCGAGCTATTCCTACGAAATTAACTGTAGAAGCTGATCCAGAAGTAATAGATCCGGATACTCTTGTTACTCCGCCTACAGCATTAAGTGTTAATGTCTTTGTACTTAAATCAAAGAATTTTGTACCTGTGTTAATTGTCAAGTTACCAGCTGCAGCCATCGTTAGATTGCCACCCATTGTTTCTTGACGAGACATTACGATACTTGGCACTGTAGCGAAATATACGTCTTGTAAACCGCCATATACAGTACCTTCACCTTGGAAGATTACTTTTGAAGTATTAGCAGCTGCACAAGTAATTTTACCTGCAGTACGAGTCAAGCTACCGTTCAATACTAATTGTTTAGCTGATGCTATACCTAATCCACTTGCAATTGTTAAATTGCCTGCGTTTAAGTTCAACATACCGTTTACTGTTAAATCATTAGCAGTTGTATGATTATCACTTACTGTTAAGTTATATAATGTTGGTACACTATTTACTGTGAAGTAAGCATCTTCCAATGAAGTAGTTTTGTGATTTGTATTTACTACGTAAGTACCAGTTGCACCGTTAATCGCACCATTTAGACGGCTGATTACGCCGGCACCAACTGTTAATTTATTACTACCTAAGTTCAATGTACCATTAGTCAATACTAATTGAGCAATTGCGTCAGATTTAATTTCTACGTCAGCGTTCAATAATACTTGACTACCATTTGCTTTGTTGATTACTAATCTAGCAAATTCTACCGGATTAGTTACTGTAGAAGTACCGCCGATAATTTGGTCGCCTGTACCAGTTAACATTACTCTTGATGTGTTTGCAGCCGGATTAATTTGACTTGTTCCGTTTACAGTAATGTTACCATTTACAAAAATTTCTTGAGCTGCTGATACTTGTAAGTCAGTCGAACCTTCAGTTAATATACTATAGAAAGTAGAAACTGCAGGAGAAACTGAAGCGATAACAGGAGCTGCACCTGTAAATTTAACTGCTCCGGCTGTGCCAATGAATTTAGCACCGGCTCCGGCGTTATTAAATGCAGTAGTTGTCGCTTGAATTTCGAAATCAGAAGCTGAAGTTACTTCGTTATTAGTAGTTGCATTAATTTGCATAACGCCTAATTTCAAAGTACCGTCTGTTGACTTAGAAATTGTTTTTGGATTGCCTGCACCGATACCGGCACCAGCATCAAAATAAGTAGTAGAAGTTGCAGTAGTTACTACGAACTGTCCTGAACCTTCTACGAATAAACCTGATCCGCTTGGATTAGTTGCATTGTTTTTAATTGTAAAGCTACCAGTAGCTGTTGTAGCGGCTGTTCTAACTTTTGAACCATCGGCCACTTTTATTCCGAAGAACGATAAAGCAGTTGCAGCACCACCACCATTAGTGATAGTCTTCTCTGATACGTTTTCGAAAGTAATTGTACCGTTGTCAGCTATTAAAGATTCGCCAATAACTAAATTACCGGATATTTTCCAATTATCACTTGTTACTACGTCGTCAGCACAAGTAAGGTCAAAGAAATTCAATGTATGATCTGATACATTGCTGATTCTACTTGGAATTGTATTATTCGCAATTTCAATCAAACCATTGTCAGCTGTGAAAGAAGCATTTTGCTGTACATCGATATTACCATCGATTACGAAGCTTGAGCTAGTTTTTACACTGGCATTTGGAGACAATGTTAAGTTATAGAAATTCAATTTGTTATAAACTGTACTTGAATTTACTAATTCTCTTTGTCCGCTGTTTTTGAAGATTACTGTGTTGTCGTTAGTTGAAGCAAAATTACTTGCTCCAGTTTTAGTAAAGTCTCCGGCAATTTCGATATTACCAATTGGAGAGAATGTGTTAGCAGAACCAGCTACTTCTACATTGAATAATCTCAATGTACCGCCAGCTTGTACTGCCCAACCTGTTTGATCTGCA
>CAZIIZ010000062.1:0-9316 GCA_964539225.1 uncultured Hyphomicrobiales bacterium
CTTCAGTCGTACCAAATTCTTCAATATACTCAGCTACTTTTTTTTGCTCTGTTTTGGTTAGTAGAATTATTATTTCAGATGGTTTAGAATGGGAAACTAATTTACTATCCTCCACTATTGTTTTCATTTCCTTAATTGCTTTAGTTAACGTGAGTTTACCTGCTTTTACTTGTTCAAACATCTCTTCTGAAAACTCTTTTATCCTTTTTGCATTCGACACATACATCCCAGAAACTCCGAACATCATTCCAGTTTTATCTGATAATTTCATTCCTTTATCGGATTTTTTAATTTTACTGCAAGCAATCGCCCTATTACGCCCATCAAGTATATAATCTTCCCCATTCTCTTTAAATAACCAAATCAGTTCTCTATATAAATTTGAAACAGCTATATTGCCTCATCAGATGCTTATACTCTGGAAGTTTAGGATAGTAAATTAGTTTACCATCCTAAATAAACTATTTAATATTTTTCACTACTTCTCGAAGGAGTTCAGATAAACTAATTCCCTTTGATTTTGCAATATTGATCAATGATTCCTTCTCATCAGAATTAACCTTGAATTCTATTCTGTTTTGAAACGATGTAGTTTTCGGTTTTGAAATTGATGTGGATTTTCTTTTTTTGACTATATATGCTATAGCTTTTTCTTCAGTCGTACCAAATTCTTCAATATACTCAGCTACTTTTTTTTGCTCTGTTTTAGTTAGTGGAGTTACTATTTGAGATGGTTTAGGATGGGAAACTAATTTACTATCCTCGAAATTTTCAATAACTATTTCTTTGTAATTTTCTTCAGGACAGGAAATTAATTTACTATCTTCGATGTTTTGCGAGGGTAATTCTTGGATATTAGTATCAGGATGGGAAACTAATTTACTATCCTCCACTATTGTTTTCATTTCCTTAATTGCTTTAGTTAACGTGAGTTTACCTGCTTTTACTTGTTCAAACATCTCTTCTGAAAACTCTTTTATCCTTTTTGCATTAGACACATACATCCCAGAAACTCCGAACATCATTCCAGTTTTATCAGATGATTTCATCCCTCTGTCTGAATTCTTTTTCCCAGTACGAATATCTGAAATTTTCTGACTCAATTCTTTTTGGGTCTGTTCTTCAATCATTGGCAAAATATCAACAGCTAAACAGGCACGTTGCCCGGAATTCAAATGACGACGAGAAATATTCAAACTAATAACAAAGCTAATTAAATCCTTTGCTTCGCCGTCGTAGTATCTGTACTCAGGCTCTACACCTATTTTACTGCAAGCAATCGCTCTATTACGCCCATCAAGTATATAGTCTTCCCCATTCTCTTTAAACAACCATATCGGCTCTCTAAGTCCATGTTCTTTAATATCTATTTGTAGTGCTTGCAATTCTTGTTCATTCATCATCGGCATAATGTTCGCAGCTTTATGCACTTTGATTCCATTGACCTCTTGCATTGATTAACCCTTTATATTTACAAAATTTTTCTTTTCTAAATCATAATCTAAATATTTATTTTGAATCCATCCCTTAAATATTGAATTCTGCAACAAACCATCTCTATCAACTACATTCTTTTCTAAATCAAGCAATCTTTTTTCTATCAAATGTTCGATAGTGAAAGAATTCTGATTAGCGATAAATTCTAGAATATCATCCTCTGTTGAAGTATGATATATTTCTTCTATTCTATGAGCAATAAATTTCTTAAAATTAACGCTCTCGTTTTCAAGATTATCAAATAAATTCTGCTGTACTACTTGCACTATTGGCAGATCGGGTTCATGGCTTATATTATTCGATAATATCTTAGTTAAATATGCGACAGTGTTCTTAATACTACCTTTTTTTATTGCTTTCTCGAGTATCTCGATTGAACTAATAATAGTAGTTTTAGACAACTGCTTGGCAAATTTCTCTGCCATAGATTCCGATAATCCCTTGGATTTCAAAAGATGATATGCCGAAGATTCTACCGGAGATAATTTTTCATATTTATCTTTTATGGTAAATACAATATGTGTGTAACTCCGACTTTCATTCTTTTCGGGTTCATATTCAATTAAAAGATCAGAACGTTCATTAATTTCAGCAACCGATTTATCTAAAATATTTACTCTAAATTTTGAAAATATTATATTTTCATTTACCGATAATATAGTTTTCAATTTTGATATTTCTATAGTAAATTGTCTGATTTTCTTATAATCAGTTAGAAGCTCATATAATGGCAAACTATACTTTCCGGCGAGACTGTTTACTATGCTCAGATTTAGCAAAGCATAAATATTAGGATAAATTAAATTATCTCTGATAATTGGCGGAAATGCGACTGTAATATGTTCTGAATATTGTTTTATATTGGCTTGTGCTAATAAACTAAATACTCCCCACTCATTTAACTTATCTTTTCCAAGTATATTATATTCAATTGTTACATCCACTAACTCACGAATACAATCTTTCAGATACTTTAAATTGCTGAAATCATTATACCCTGAAAATTTCACTATATCTGCAAATTTGATTTTAAAAATATCTGAATCCGGAATTTCTTGATATTGTTTTCCGGCAAGATATAGAATCGCATTATACAACTTCCTCTGAGGAATACTGATATTTTTATTGCTCATAGCGATAAGACTGCTATGCTTTTTTAGTTCAATTTCCATATCAAATGTACCATTTCATTATAGTCAATACGATAATTTAGTATTATTATTCACTGATAGATTGTAATTTATATTTAAACACTTATTACTAAGTACAAATATAGCATTTTAGTTGTAAATATGCAAACGATATACTATAATTTTTTGGTACATTACTATAATGGAATGGTACATTAACTATAATAGAATGGTACATTATCTATAATGAAATGGTACATCAACTATAATGAAATGGTACATTTGCCCACTCCCACAACATTAATATATAAAACTCTTGTAAATATGTTAAAAGAATAATTAAACAACAGGTTTATTTTTTTATTTTCTATAAATAATCTCATATAATTACCCAAGAGCTGCAATTTAAATAGAATTTTCCATAATCTAAACATTTTTAATGCAAAATCTAATTATTATGATTTCAGACTATAATGAAATGGTACATTACTAATATATCTCTAAATCTCAAACTCAATCTGTAAATATATACTTCTCAGTAAAAGTTAGAATACTTCTATTTGACACAGAAACACGCTAAATCGAAAGAATTTTGCCCATTTGGTATAAATCTTCGGTTAAAGATATAGAGAGCCGTTAAATGCGTTTTAAAATAAATATTTGCTTTTGCAATTACAATAAAATATTTATAATTTAGTCTCGAAATAATTTTGTGATTTCAAATATATCTAATGGAGCATGCAGAAATATTTATCAAACATCATCTGAATCGTAATTTATGATGATGTGATCAATATAGTATCTTTAGGAGCTTTTCCGAATAATTTATCAAACTCAGATATTTCGCTAACGATTATTTATCTTATACATCTTTTGTAATATAGATAAATAGTGTCATTTCGGTATTTGCTCGCTGAAATTACCTTTTTAAAAGATGTGTATAATAGACAGGATGGATAGGGTAGAGGGTTGTTCCGAAAATAGTTTATAGTGCGTAATATTTGTTTGTTTGGTATGGTTTGAGGCGTGGCTATAATGGTTGAAAAACTTGAAATTCTCGTGATAATTACTTAATTTGCGAAACGAATATAGTATTAGCGAAATAATTGAAATTGATAATCAAATTATGAACATAGTAAACCAAACTCCGAAGCAAACATTAAATAAAGCATTCCTCAAATTGCGTCCTTTGCGTATGGATATTGAAGTATTCAAAGCGAATCTAATCCGTCTATTGGGCAAGATTGACGAAATCGAGCGAGAGGAAAATCAGAAAACTCATATCCGTGATTTTATCCGAGATACTTACCTTGCGGATAATTTCGAGATTAATACTAAGGACTCCAAAGATCTCGTGATTCACCTCGGCAAATCGAATAAAGATAAAGTCGGAGTGATAATCGAGGCGAAGCGTCCGGGCAATAAGTCCGAAATGATTACTAAAGACAATCTGAATGCTAAGGCTATGCAGGAGCTTGTGCTTTATTATCTGCGTGAGCGTATCACGGATAAAAATCTTGAGATTAAGCATTTGATAGTTACTAATATTTATGAGTGGTTCGTGTTCGATGCTAATGTATTCGAGAAGGAATTTGCTCAGAATAAGCATCTCGTTAAGCAATTCGAAGATTTTGCGGCGAAGCGGCTCTCCGGCACTAATACTCAGTTCTTCTATGATAACATTGCCAAGCCTGCTATTGATGCTATCGAAGGCGAAATTAAATTTACTTACTTCGATATTCGCGAATACGACGCGATTCTGCGGAACGACGATAAAGCCGACGACAATCAATTGATTTCGCTTTATAAATTGCTCACTCCCGAGCATTTATTGAAGTTGCCTTTTGCTAATGATAGCAATACTCTTGATAAAGGTTTCTACGCCGAGCTGCTGCATATTATCGGACTAACTGAGACTAAAGACGGCGGCAAGAAGTTAATCGAACGAAAGCCCACCGACCGCAATCCCGGCTCATTAATCGAGAATACTATCACTCAATTAGACAGCCACGACAAATTATCTCGCCTAAAGGATTTGCATCAGTACGGCGATAATCATCAAGAGCAATTATTCGGCGTGGCTCTCGACTTAGTTATCACTTGGATTAATAGAATTCTATTCCTCAAGCTGCTCGAAGCTCAATTAGTGTCGTATAATTCCGGCAATAAAGATTATGCCTTCCTGAATATGGAGCTAATCAAGGATTTCGACGACTTAGACAAGCTATTCTTCAGAGTTCTTGCTCGCAAAGTCGATGAGCGAGATGCCGCCGTCAATAAATTATTCGCCCTCGTGCCGTATCTCAATAGTTCTTTATTCGAGATGACAGAATTAGAGCATAATGCTTTCCCGATTAATGGATTAGAGGACAATATCGCTATGCCGCTTTATTCCGGCACTGTGATTAAGGATTCCCACGGCAATAAAACAATCAGCGAATTAAGCACCTTAGAGTATATTTTCAGCTTTTTAGATTCCTTCGACTTCGCCGGCGAAGGTTCCGCCGATATTCAAGAAGAAAATAAGCAATTAATCAACGCCTCTGTGCTTGGTCTAATCTTCGAGAAAATCAACGGCTACAAGGACGGTTCCTTTTTTACTCCCGGATTTATCACTATGTACATGTGTCGCGAGACTATTCGCCGTGCAGTTCTGCAGAAATTCCGCGAACAGCACTTCGCCATCGCCGAGGACTTAACAATAGACGAAGCCTTCGCCGAATTGCACAATGCTATCCATACCAAATCCGCCGTCAAGCAGGCTAACGACATTATCAACAGTCTAAAAATCTGCGATCCTGCCGTCGGTTCGGGGCATTTCCTCGTTTCCGCTCTGAATGAAATGATAGCCATCAAGAGCGACTTGAAAATTCTGACCGACCGCAACGGAAAGCTGCTCCATTATTACCAAATCACCATCGAGAACGACGAACTAATCATCACCGATGCCGACGGCGAATATATCAAGTACAATCCTAACCGCCCGGAGAGTCAGCGTATCCAGGAAACTCTATTCCACGAGAAGCAGACCATCATCGAGAATTGCCTATTCGGCGTGGACATTAATCCTAATTCCGTAAAAATCTGCAGACTTCGCCTCTGGATAGAATTATTGAAGAATGCTTACTACAAGATGACCCCTAACCCCAAAGGGGAAAAGATGCTTGTTTATACCAAAGGGAAGCCCGCCGTTTTCACCGAATTAGAAACTCTGCCGAATATCGACATCAATATCAAATGCGGCAACTCCCTAATTAGTCGCTATCCGATTGATGCCGACCTCAAAAAAGCCCTAAAGAAAAGCAAATCCAATATCGCCGACTATAAATTCGCCGTCTCTACCTATCGGGACACGAGCGACAAAGCAATTAAGCGCGAAATGATGCGGATAATCGACAGAATCAAAGGCGATTACGAGTCCGAAATCCAGACCAACGATAAAAGAATCAAAAAACTCTTCCAATTCCGAGACGAATTGCTCAAGCATTGCACCGAGACTTCGCTATTCGAGCTGAGCAAAAAGGAAAAAGCCCAATGGGACAAGCGTCGCATCCAATTAGAGAGCGATGTGAAAAAGCAGGAAGAAATTATCGAGGACATCCGCAGCAATAAAATTTACGACAATGCCTTCGAGTGGCGTTTCGAGTTCCCCGAAGTGCTGAACGACGACGGCGACTTCGTCGGCTTCGATGTAGTTATCGGCAATCCGCCTTATGGAGCAATCAATAATATTTACTTAGACTATTGTTTTAATTATTATAAAGCAATGGAGGGACGTTTTGATCTATTTGAAGCGTTTATTGAGAAGGGAATGATGGTGTTAAATAACGCTAAGAGATTACATTATATCCTGCCTAATACTTTTTTAAGTAACCTGTATTCTAAAAAGTTAAGAAAAATGATTATAGAAGAGTTTTCTTTTGATGAAATATCAAATTTCTCAATGAATGTCTTTGATGATCCCACAGTACACACATGTATTATTGGTATAATCAAAAATAATACTACAATTAAAACAAAAATTAGAAAACAAATTCATACTAAAGAAGAGTTAAAGTCTTCTTTCGACGAATATTTATTTATTGATGAGCTTATTGATGAAGAAAATTTCTCTGTAAATATTACACATTCTTTATTTGAACGTAATTTGTTTAAGAAATATACTGATTATCCAAAATTGAAATCAATATGTTATATTCGTCAATGTATAAAAACGGGAAATGATTCTGAATATGTTGTAAATTCTGAATCAATAATGCCTGAACCTTGGAAAAAAGCCTATCGAGGAAAAAGTATTAACAGATATTCCATTCTTGAAAAAGATTTGTATTTAAAATATGGCGATTTTTTAGCAAGAAATTGGAATAATAAAACATTTTATGAAACGCCTAAAATCATAATGCGTGAAACAGGAAATCGTATTATTGCTACATTAGATTTGAATTATACTTATTTGCTTAGTTCTTTGTATTCTATTTATCCAATAAATAATAATAATCTTGATTCTTTGAAATATATATTAGCTTTATTAAATTCCAATTTTGTATCTTTTTATATTAGGAAAATTGCTTTCGATTTGACAGAAGGTGCATTTACAAAAGTAAGAACGAATCAGTTGGGAAAACTCCCTATTCCTCAAATTTCTGAAGAAGAGCAAGCCCCATTTATAGAATTAGTGGATATAATTCTTGCTAAGAAAGAAAAGGGCGAAGACACAAAAATAGAAGAAAATAAAATAGACAGAATGGTCTATGAATTGTATGATTTAAGCTACGAAGAAGTAAAAATTGTAGAACCTGAATTTGAATTAACTGAAGAAGAGTATAATGATTTTAAGATAGAGGAGTAATGGAAAATCTAATTAAAAGAATTATTATATCCTCAATAAATAATTTATTTAGGAATCAGCCAGATGTTTTAGAGCATACAAGCGAAACCGGAATGACTGAATGGAATCTTGGGCATCATTTAGCTAATGAAATAGCAAAATATATATTTTGGTTAGATGTCGATATTGATGTAACCAAAAGAAACTATGATAATAAAAGACCAGATATTATTTTTCATAAGCGTAAGTCTATGGCTTTGAATTTTCTAGTAATAGAAATTAAAACTACAAATCAAAATGACTTTATTTCTGATGTTGATAAAACTGAATATTATTGGGTCTTTTCAAACTTACAATATAGATTTGGTGCTGCTGTTCTAATCAAAGGGATAGATAATTATGAGATACGTATTATAGACCGAGTTAATAATACTACCGAACCTATTAGTGCTGTTCAAGAATATTTGAAAATTCCCAAAGTCAATAAAAAAGCGATGATAAAAATTCAAAAAATCATTGTATCAATTCTTGCTAAGAAAGAAAAGGGCGAAGACACAAAAATAGAAGAAAATAAAATAGATAGAATGGTCTATGAATTGTATGATTTAACTGAAGACGAAATAAAGATAGTGGAAGGGAAGTAGAAGATGGAAGAGAATTTGAATCTTAGTGAGATACCACAAACAGGCTGGAAAGAGATTGGCGTGATAGATGTTCGTGGTGATGGGAAATCTGCGGATGAAACAAATTATGAACCATGTATGATGTGCAGCAACGAAAAAATTAGATTTGTTCATATCCTTATCCACGAAAATATAAAAGGAACATTCAGAGTTGGATATAATTGTGCTACCAAAATGACCGGTGATTATACTAATCCGGAAAATTTAGAAAAGGAATTAGAAAAGAGAAGTATTCTACTTAGAAGTTGGCAAAATAAGCATTGGAAAACGCTTTACAATGGGAACTTATTGTTGGAAATTAAAGGTCATTCTATTTTTATTAACCAGGTAAACAACTCGGGCAAATTTAAGGTTCGAATTGATGAAACAGATGGTAATAGAATATATTATGATATACCTTCTGCCAAATACGGAGCATTTGTTGATTTCGAACATCTTATACAGAAAGAGAGGATGGAAAGAAATAATTATAAATTATTAGAGTGCAACGAAGAAGAGACAAAGATAGCGGAAGGGAAGGAAGAGAATTTGAATCTTAGTGAGATACCACAAGAAGGCTGGAAAGAGATTGCCGTTGTTGATGTTCGTGCTGAAGGAAAAACTGGGGATGAAACAAAATACGAACCATGTATGATGTGCAACAAAGAAAAAATTAGATTTGTTCATATCCTTATCCACGAAAATATAAAAGGAACATTCAGAGTTGGATATAATTGTGCTACCATAATGACCGGTGGTTATACTAATCCGGAAAATTTAGAAAGTGAATTTGAAAACAGACATATTCTACTTAGAAATTGGCAAAAAAAGCATTGGCAAACACTTCCAAATGGGAACTTATTGTTGAAAATTAAAGACCATACTATTTTTATTAACCAGGTAAACAACTCCGGCAGATTTATAGTTCGGATCGATAAAACAAATTGTAATAGAATGTATAATGATATACCTTCCGCCAAATACGGAGCATTTATTGATTTATATAATCTTATACAGAAAGAGAGAATGGAAATAAATAATGATAAATTATACGAATTAACCGAAGAAGAAATTAAGATAGTGGAAAATTCAATTACGAATTAAGAATTACGAATTATCGAGTAGGAGGCGTGATTAGTTTAACCACGCCGTCCTCTCACACCACCGTACGTGCCGTTCGGCATACGGCGGTTCGCTAA
>CAZIIZ010000063.1:0-9227 GCA_964539225.1 uncultured Hyphomicrobiales bacterium
AGTAAAAACTACTGATGGAGGTGAAACTTGGGAGCGAGTAACTACGACTACTACCGAAACTCTTAATGGAATTTGCGTTTCTGGAAATAATGGTTTCGCTGTGGGTACATCTGGTACGGTATTAAAAACTATTGATGCCGGAGCAACTTGGACCAAAATTGAAATCGGAATCACTGAAGATTTAACTAAGGTATATATATCTGAAGATGGAAATAATGCTTTAATTGTTGGTAAAAATGGTGTAATGTATAGAACAACTGACGGTACCAATTGGATTAAAACTCAAATATCAGCCACTCAACATATCTATGGTTTATGCACTTCTACCGATATTTCATCTTTCTCAGCTTGGATTTGCGGAGAAAGCGGCATGATTATGAGTCACAATGTCGGCACATCAAGCGTTAAAGACTTTACTCAACGCAACGATGTTAAGTTCGACATTTTCCCTAATCCGACTACGAATGTAGTTAATATCAAAAATTGCAAAGAATTATCCAATATCAATTTAGTACAATTCTTCAATTTATTAGGCGATGTAGTATTAGAATTACCCGTTACTTCTAATGCAAATAACTACGAATTCAATGTAGAATCGTTAAATAGCGGAATTTATATTATTAAATTATATTCTGATTCCGAATCATATTCAGTAAGAATGATAAAAGAGTAATATCGTAATTTACGACTTATTATAATTAATGCCGAAATCGCATCTTATTTCATAGTATTTTGAAATATAGACTAAGATTTCGGCATTTTTTATATGTTAACAATATTTTTAATAAATCGAACTAAATAATTACTTAGTTGATTCGTTTCAATCACGAAGAGAGAATCATTAATTTGAGAAATTTTACAATTGTAACGGGAAGGTTTGTATGAAAAAATTATTTACTACACTTTTATTATCGGCAGCACTCACAGCTCCGGCACATTCGGCGATTAAAATTGGCGAAGGCGACTATACTGCAACTATTGGCGGTTATGTACGAACTGAAATGTTCTTCGACACTCGAGAAAACTTTGAAGCCCGCGAAGGTCATTTGATGATTTTGCCAAAAATGGAAAGATTAGATCTAGACAACAAGGATTTGAATGAAAGATTTAAAACGAATCTACTTTCGATCCAGACTCGTTTGAATCTGAAAGTTACCGGTCCCGAAGTATGGGGAGCTAAAACTTCCGGCTATATTGAAGCTGAATTTTTCGGTACAAGCGATGCCGATGTAAATGGCGTTCGTATGCGTCATGCTTATATTGATATGAATTGGAAATCTACTTCTATTCGTGCAGGTCAAACTTGGCATCCATTATTTGATGGCGAAATATTCGCAGGGACTATATCCTTTAATACTGGCGTTCCATTCCAACCATTTGCCAGAGCTCCTCAATTGCGAGTAACTCAGAATTTTACTCCTGAATTGTCATTATTTGGAGCGATCTCATCGAACAGAGATTTTTCCGCATTCGGTCCATCCGGTTTATCGAATAATTATTTAAGGAATTCCGGAATTCCCGAACTTTCAGCTGGTCTAAAGTACAAAACAGATGCTTTTACTATTGGTGTGAATGGAGAATTTAAGAAACAAACTCCAAGAACTGAATATACAGTAGCAGCAACTCCTACAGCTAAGACCTATCGCACCGAAGCAAGCGTTAGTTCATTTGCTGCAAACACATTCATCAAATTCAAATCCGGCGATTTATTAATTAAAGCTATGGGTATGTATGGTCAAAATATGAATGATATGCTGATGATTGCTGGCTATACTGTAAAAGCTATCAATGCAAATGGTGATTACGAATATACACCGTTTAATATGATGTCCGCTTGGGGCGATATCGCTTACGGCAAAGACATTGAAGTAGGTATATTCTTTGGTTATACTAAGAATTTGGGTACAGCCGACAGCACTATAGGCAATCTCGGAACTACTGAGAAACCAATAACTCCTTATTACTCTCGTTATGCTACCGGCAATAAAGATGTAGAAAGTGCTTTCAGAGTTTCTCCGAGAGTAATATTTACAACTGGTGCATTTAAAATTGGAGCGGAATTAGAATATACTTCTGCGACTTACGGTACTATGGATAATTTAGACAAAAATAGTTTTAAGGATACAAAAGCAGTAAATAACATCCGCGGTCTTATTACTTTTATGCTGAATATATAGTGTCTAGTGTGATTTAGTAAGAATGTGTTTTCATTGCTAAATCGTTCAAATTTCGGCTGTGCTTAATCTAAAAAGTATTAAGCACAGCTTTTTTTTGTATAATCGACTGCAAATTCAACTGCTTCGCAACAAATAATTTCCGATACTACTTCTAACCATTATACACATCTTCGGCTATACCGATGAATCGTGTCATTCCGGTTTTGTGAGTCTTCGAGCAAATACCGGAATCTATAATCTTAGAATTTGAATAGTAGTTGTTAGTTCACTTTGATTATCAAGCATTTAGATTCCTGAATTCACTCGAAGACTTGTTTGCAGGATTGACAATTTTGATACATAAACAAAAGATATGAAATGATTAGACTACTTACCAATCAACACAAAATGGAGGATACTATCAAGCAACTCCGGCTTTAACGGTAAATCAGGATTCGTATATGTAGCCATATTTACCTGCATATCTGCTTCGGACTCTTTCAAAATGTGATTCATATTCTCGATGATAACGAGCTTGGCATCGGGTTTGGCTGCTGAAAGCAATTTAGCATCTTCGACCGGCACTTGAATATCAGTAGTACCTTGGAGAATCAAAATCGGAATTTTGAGTTTTTTAATCTCTACAGATGGATCATATTTCATCCACGAAATCAAGTATGGCTGTACGCTAGAACGATACATGCTGATTAATATCGGGCTAACCTTTTTAACAGTTTTACCATTACGCAAGCTATCGAGAATACTATTCGATTCATCTACCAATTGCGGAGGCAATTTTGTTTTCAATTGTTCAGCCAATATTATATCCGCGGCTCTTCCGCATCCTGCCACGGAAATATATCCGTCGGAATTAGTACGTTCCGCAGCAATCATCCCAATCAAAGAGCCTTCGCTATGACCTAATACGATAACCTTCGAGAATCTCTTATCAGCTTTGATTAATTCGATCCAAGCGATTGCATCGTTAATATAATTATCAAATCTCAAATCAATTTCGCTTACTCCAGCAGCTTTGCTTGCAGCAATTGCTCGCTTATCATATCGAACAGCCGATATTCCATTGTTAGCTAAATTTTCAGCAAGCATTTTATAAGCATTTGTATTAACTCCAATCGGCGAATTACCATTACGGTCTGTTGGACCAGAGCCGGCAATAATCAAGACTATTGGAGAGTTTTTTAAATTATTGGGAACAGTTAAAGTACCGAAAATATCACCGGTGGTGGTCTTTAATACAATTTCCGATTCAGTAAATTTCGACTCGCTGTTAGTTTGAGCGAATAATCCTAAAGTTAGGAAATTCAGAATAAAAACGCATATAATTTTTTTCATAATCTTAAAATATTAATGATGAAACAACATAAATTATAATAATACCAATTAAAGTGTAATAAGTATAAGGATTCGCAAAATTTAAAGTCCAGCCCAATATTGGATAATATTTCGGGACAAATACTCTTTGGTCTTGTCTGTTGAAATAAAAGAATCCCTTCCAATTTGCAGGATTATTTCTCATCTCGGCAAGTATTTGCTTTTGGAATTTTGTTTTCATATTTTCCCCTTAATTTTATATTTTTCGTAAAAATGAAAATAAAAACGAAACCGCATTATCTACTATCGTAAGATAACGGCAAGAAAACTTACGTAAAAATTTCAACATTACCAAATCGTAAAGATTAGTTTTTTTAGATAATTATTCAGCTATTTTGCATTTTCACTTGTATTTAGTACGATTTTTATGTAATTTTGTATTGTTCTGATACGGAGGGTTGCCAGAGTGGTTGAATGGGACGGTCTCGAAAACCGTTGTGGGGGTAACTCCACCGAGAGTTCGAATCTCTCATCCTCCGCAAGAATAAATTCAATAACGCCTTGTAAAAATATAATTTTACAAGGCGTTATTGTATTTTGCTTACGTACTCCTTAATAATATAAGTGCATTTGCAATAACCAACGCCAAGATTCATATTCAGTAGTTCTCATATACCGATATTCAGGTATAATTTCCAGAAATGGAGTTGGGAAAAACTTCGCATTTAATGTAAATTGCCATACTTCAGGCGAAAGCAAATACTTCTCTGCTGACTTATCCCAAAGCATATCCGATATACCATATTGCCCTTTTACGCCCAATAGCAAGCCGGGAGTAACTAAATAGGATAAATACGCTACGTAGGACTGAGTGTAGCGTGAATGAGCTTTATTGCTATTAGCGAATTTAAGCTGAAGTATCCAATTTTCAATCGGAGAAATAACTAAAAACGCATTATTATATACAAAATTACCACATATTAAATTCGAGCCTCCAAAGTACAAATCCGGTATAAATTGATGCAGTGCAGTCGGTCGAATTATCATTTTCGAAGCTACTACTTTATCATTATACGGCACGAGCGATACCAAATCGCCAAATACAGACACTTCCTTCAATGTTTTATTATCAAATAATCCAACTTGTACCGATAGCCAATCTAAGGAATTATAACCAATTTCAGCTCCTAACTCTGCAAAATCCGGAGCAATTAAATTTACTGTGGCATCAGGTCCTGCCACTCTGCGGTCTAAATCGGTCATATCGCAGTCTTTCAAGCCCATAGCGGGTTGGAAATAGCCTATTCGTAAATATGGTAACGATTCACTTGGTGTGAGTTTTAGCGAGGCAGCCCAGAGCTTTTGTCCCTCGAAAATTATCGGAGCTATATTCCCTTGAGCTTCAAGCGATAGATAATTCGTGGGCTTTGCTGATAGATATAGAGACATCTGCATAGGATAATATCGGCGAGTAGCATTTTCTAATTTATGCGAACGAGTGGTTTGCATTCGGAAATCGCCACCATAAGTAATTAATCCATCGAACAACTGGTTTTTATTAATAGGTTTCAAAAATTCTATATCATTTGCCGTATAAAACGAAGCATCGCGAGCGAAGTTATATCCAAAATCATTTCTGGCTCCTCCGCCATTTTCAGACAAATGGCAAGTCGAACACTTATTCCCTGTCCAAGCACTGAACTCGGGAGTAGCAGTTGCAGTAGCAATCATAATACAAAATGCGAATATATAAATTACACTAATTCGCATTTTCTTGCCTCAGTTTTTGAATCTGGTCTGTACTTAATCCGGTTATTTCACTAATCTTACTATCGTCTAACATTAATAGTAAATTTTTAGCAATCTCTATTCTACTTTCTTGTTTCCCTTCTTTCATACCTTCCTCAAGACCTTCTTTAAGTCCTTCTTTACGTCCTTCTTTAAGTCCTTCTTTAAGTCCTTCTTCATGTCCTTCTTCATGTCCTTTGATTCTAGCTTTGTTTTCAGCTGTTTTTACGATATTAGCTTCATCTCGTAGAAATTTCAATCGTGCCTCATAGCTTTCACGTTCATCATCAGAGAAATTTATTGTTTCTAACACATCCAAAGCTCTTTTAATTGTAGGCTCATCGGTTAATTCTTCGGGCATATACTTTTGTGAATAGTACTCTGCTTTTTTTAAGAAATTCACCCAACGATCTAATATGCTTACCAATTTTTCGTCGTACTTCTCCAATTCAATGAAATGTATTTCCAAATCATCGGACAATAAGGAGTATGTTTCGTCATTAAGTATGTGGTAAACATTATGATAATTTTCTTCAATCAGACAATTAAAATTTAGAATATTGATTGAAATCGTTTTAGTAAGCACATCATAATTTATGCCTGAATGTATTTGTCCGTCGTAAATTTTGGACCAATAATACAAAGCACGTTTATCGTACCATTGCTGATCGGCTACTTGCATTTCGATATTAAACCAATGATTATTTGAATCCTTAGCTTTGATATCCAATATTGACAATTTATCATTTTTATAATTTTTGGCATTATAAGGATTAAGTAATTCTAAATCAATTACTTGATCCTTTTCGCTAACTATCGCATTAATCAAACTAATCAATATATCCTTATTCTCTTCAGAACCGAATAATTTTTTAAATGCGAAATCTACTCTCGGATTAATTCTGCACATATCTCAAATTCCCTTTTTTGCTACTTATTACAATTAATAATAACACAATTAATGCAATTTGTATTCAATTCCGTTAAATTTAATTTCGACGTAATGAAACTACATAATTTTTCATTTTAAGCATTAGCAATAGTCTATCTTGGCTTACAATATATTCCATAGTATCCTTTTTATTCTTCTGGAAATAGTCGAATACTACTAAGCTATCATTTACGAAATTATAACGGAAATATACCTTTCTACGAGAGGTATCTCGTTTGATACAATCTCGACTACCTAAATTGATTTCGAAGCTGTCTAAATTTGTTTCTTGCTGAGTGGGAATCCAATTTCCAACAAAACAATCCCTTGCTTTAGCTGCCGACAAACTATCAATGATGCCGTTACTATATTTTAATATCAATTTACCATCTTTTACTAATAATACTTCGCCCTTAATTGTTACCTTATATTGAGATGTTTTTTTATAAATAGTAAAATACTTTTCTCCCACTTCGTAGGTATCGTTTTGTGTATTTGCATAATCATACAAATCAAAAAATTGCCCATTTGGAACAAATCTATAAATTTTAGTATTACCGGCATCCTTCCAAAAACTCCAAGTAATCGGATTTGTGTCATCTTTTTTGCAAGAATTAAGTATAGCAATAATTGCCAATCCCAACAATGCAGTACGCAATAATTCGCTATATTTACTTTTGTTAAACCAAATCATTAAATCTATCCCATCTCATTATATTAATATTAATTTTACATTTCTGAATATAATTTAAACTCATTATTTGAATCCAGATTAGTCAATTCCATCAAACACTTTATAAACTTCATCGGAAGTTTTGCAATTCCTTAAAACATCCAATTTTTCCTCATTACTCAGGAATCTGGAAATTCTACTAAGTATTCTTAAATGTGTACCTACGTTATTCTCCCTACCGAGTAAAAGAAATGCAATTGAAATCGGTTCACCATCAATTGCATTATAATCAATTGGCTGGTCTAACACTGCTATCGCACAAATTGTATCCGATACAGCATTTGTTTTGGCGTGAGGCAAGGCTATTCCGTTTCCAATTCCTGTGGACATTATTTCTTCTCGTTTGATTACTTCTGCTCGGACTAATTCAATGTCATTAATTTTTCCAGATGAATTTGCTAGATTAATTAGTGCCGTAATCAAATCAAATTTATTAGCAACTTTCAATCCTACCTGAATAGTCTCAGGTGCCAAAATAGTAGATATTTTCATAATTAATATTTGTTTTATTTATCAATACTTTCCATAGATAGCAAATATACTAAAACAAAGCATAACAAACAAAAAACGCCGAAATAATTCCGGCGTTTTTTAGTAAATCAATATTATCTTATAACTATTGAATAGTTAATTTTTTGCCAATTTGCAACGATGTTTCTTTTAAGCTTTTGTTATGTTTTTTTAAATCAGCTACTTCAATATCAAATTTCTTTGCTATTTTTTCGAGAGTATCGCCACTTTTAATCACATAAGTCTTAGCAGTATTTCGTTTACCTTTTGAAGTTTGTGGTGTCGCATCGCCTTTTCCAGCTTTTTCAGGATAAATATTAAGATTAGTATTTGCTTGAATAACGGTACCATTTACTTGAGCAGGATTCCAAGCTTTAATTTGCTCGACTGATACTCCATAATTTGAGGCGATCGTTGTAATATTCTCGCCGCTTTTTACTTTATGAGTAATTTTGCGTTTATTCTTAATGTTTGAAGCTAATTTAGCGTTATCAGACTTTTCGGTCCTAACTTGAGTTGTAATTTTAAGAGATTGACCTTCTCTTAATTTTAATTTTTTCAGTTTGTTTTCTTTTTTTATAGCATCTAATGTAGTACCATATTCATCAGCCAATTGAGCCAATGTCTCGCCAATTTTTACTTTATGGGTTATTTTTTTACTTTTAACTTGAGAAGCTAAATTAGAATTATCCGCTTTAGCTAAATTGGATTGAGTAGTAATACTTAGAGTTTGTCCTTTTTTTAACTTATTGGACTTCAATCTATTTTCTTTTTTGATTGATTCCGGAGTTGTATCATATTTATCTGCTAATTGAGCTAAAGTCTCGCCAACTTTTACTTTGCATTTAATAGTTTTAGCTTTAGTCGATTTCTTTAATTCATTTGCTTTAGCAAATTTTTTATCCGGTGCTATTCTTAAAGTTTGTCCTTCGTTGATTTTATCATCATCGAAAGATATATTATTCAAATTTCTCAAATCAGTTGGTCTCACACCATATTGGAGAGCAATTGAAAATAGAGATTCTCCCTTAGTTACCTTGTGAGTAATATACTCTGAATCATTATCTTGATTTTTAGTATTTTGCTTAGACGAAGCAACTTTTACTGAAGTTGGTTTAGGAGCAGGAGTTCGCTCTACTGATGAAGAATTTGAAGCGATTGGACGAGTTGGTGTTGGTGTCGGCACAACTTCTTCTTGAGTCTGATCATCATTTTTAGCTAAATCGGCATTATCGGATTTATCTACAGGAATTCTTAGCACGCTACCTACTGCTAATCTTTGTTTAGAATTCACAGCTTCATTAACGGCTAAAATTTGTCTGATTGATACTCCATACTTTTGAGCAATTGATGCTACGGTTTCGCGTTTGCTTACTGTATGCTCGACCCAAGGAGTTTTTTCGTCCTGAGTAAGCATAGCATAATTGTTAGTAAACGTCGGCAATGTACCGAAAGGAATTTTCAATTTGTAATCAGTTGCATCCGGTGGAGTCGAAGTTGAAATCAACTCAGGGTTTAATGCAAATATTTCTTTATCAGTTACTCCGGCAGCTTTAGCAATTGCGGCAATGCTAACCGGTTCGTTAACTGAAAATATATCATATTTATATTCTGGTTCGAATTTAATATCTTTAGTGTCAACGCCATAATAGTCTAAGTTATACATTAGCTTAACTGTAGCAATAAACAAAGGAACATATCCAGCAGTTTCATTTGGTAAATTTTTACGAATCGACCAAAAATCTAAACTATCGCCTCCGCCGGATTTATGCAATGC
>CAZIIZ010000064.1:0-9170 GCA_964539225.1 uncultured Hyphomicrobiales bacterium
TTTTATCGGCAAATGTAAGTGGAAATGCAAATATAACTACTTGTCCTAATTCAGATGCTTCTGGTACGGGTTTCAGGGGAGGTGGATTATCCAGTGAGTACACCAGCTGTAGGGTTTCTGACCGTGGTAGTGCTGCGTACACTACCAATATTCGTAACTACAATTATGGTTTTCGTTGCATTTCTGGGCTTTAGTGTGCAGTGAATTACTAAAAGCTTGATTTGACCAGACGAGCTACACCTGGGAGGTGTACTTCTGAAAGGCAAACAGCAAAAGCTATTTCTTGCAACCGATATTTTTAGCTATCGGAAAGACGGAGAATATCAATCTTAATATTTGAATATAAATAATTACTAGGAATAATAAATATGAAAAGAATATTTTTAATAGCATTAATGTTTTTATGCGGCTTCAGATTGCAAGCACAATATAATACCGGAATTGGCGATGGATATGCAAAAGACATAATTACTGATTTTGAGATACCTATCACGCTAACAGCACCGAACTTGGTAGCTCCGATAAATGTAGCTGTCGGAATTACTGTAAATCCAACTCTAACTTGGGAAGCATTAGCTAATGCAACAAGCTATAGAGTGCAAATATCAAATAATCACAATTTTACCTCACTAATTGTTAATGAATTAGGAGTAAATACTTCTAAGGAGCTGAAAGGTCTCTGGAGCTTTACAAAATATTTTTGGAGAGTGCAAGCAATAAACGAAATAGAAAATTCAGATTGGTCACCTACTTGGTGTTTTACTACTACAAGTGGTTCTAATGTAGAGGAAACAAATAGCAACTACTTTACAATTTCTCCGCAACCAGTTAAAAATGAAGCAATAGTTACTTATTCTGTCATTCCTACGAAATCCGTCTTCGGATTCAGCGAAGCTAATGCAGGAATCTCGTCAGGAATCTCAATAGAACTTTATGACATCAAAGGAACTTTAGTTGCTACTTATAATTTTACTACTCTAAGCGAAGGCACAAATAAACTTCGCTTTGATGTTCGCAATTTAATAAGCGGGATGTATAATGTAATTATCAAGAGTGGGGCAGAAGTGTATCAAGCAAAAATGATAAAAGTAGATTAGTTCGCTTTTGAATTCGAATTATAAACTCCTCCGTTCAGCCGAGCAATCGCACAGCGGAGGAGTTCTTGTATATTTGGCAAGTGTAGGTCATCTGAAGAGCTAAGACTCGCTGGGATTGAACAGTTTATTGCTTTCGATTACTATTTAAACAAAATTCCTTCTGTATTTGAAGAAAAATAAACAAAAAGACTTTGTACCGAATTTTACTTCTTTATTGAGCGAATTAAGACTTGATTATTGCATAAATCAATTAAACTAAAGTAAAAGATTTTTGAAATTTCCTGCTTTTTCCGTATATTTGTTTATTGGAACTAAGAGGGATTCTGCAATATTTTTATTCGGGTTATTCTAAATCAGAATAATATGATATTTTTGATAATGAATATTATTAACTATTAAGTAAAATATAGGGGTGTTATGAGGTGTAGTAAATATCTTTTATTAGGCTTGATGCCGATAATAATGCAGTCAGCCTCCGGTCAATCATCTGGAACGATAGGTTCATTTTCCGGTAATTTTCAGGTGGACGGTCAGTATTATATGAAGGATCCTGATATTGGCACGGAAGACGTTAAGGAAAAATTCCTTAGCAACGGATATTTTAATTTGAATTATGTGAACGGCAATCTAACCGCCGGAATGCGTTATGAAAATTATTCCAATCCTATTCTTGGTTTTGATAAATTGTATAAAGGTAGCGGAGTACCTTATAGATTTGTACGATACAATAACGGATTCGTCGATGTTACTGCCGGTAACTTTTATGAGCAATTCGGAAGCGGTATGATTTTCCGCTCGTACGAAGATCGTCAATTAGGTTTAGATAATGCGATTGAAGGCGTTAGAGTAAAATTATATCCAACTAGTGGCGTTGAACTTACCGCACTTATCGGTAGGATGCGTGAATTTTGGAATACGAATGAATCATTGCTTCGTGCCGCAGATATTAATGTCGATGTAAATTCAGTTTTTCCTGAGATTATGAGTAATAGCATACGATTAAGTATCGGTGCGTCTATGGTTAGTAAATATCAAGCCGAGCAAGATCCTACATTGAAATTGCCCGAAAATGTCGCTGCCGGTGCAGTTAGATTTAATCTTTCCGGCGAGAAATTCAGCTTGGGTTCTGAATTCGCATATAAAGCCAACGACCCGGTTGAGACCAATAAGAAAACTTATAACGACGGAACAGGTTTACTCGTACAGGCGGCTTACTTCGATGATGGAATTGGTATTTCATTGAATATGCACAGAATAGATAATTTTGACTTCAGAGCCGATAGAACTGCTACCGGAACAGTATTAAATGTAAATTACCTTCCGCCAATAAATAAACAACACACTTACAGCTTAACCTCAATGTATCCATATTCCACACAATTAAATGGAGAAGTTGGAGCTCAAGCAGAAGTAAATTATACTTTCGATAAAGAATCAATTTTAGGCGGTAAATATCCTTGGCAATTGAATTTGAATGTTTCATATATCAATTCATTGGATACTACTCAGATTAATAAATACGAATACGATTCTCCGTTCTTCAGTATTGGCGATAAAAACTATTTCCAAGATGCGAGTATATACGCAAGTAAGAAATTTTCTACGAATCTTAAATCAAATTTCGGGATTATATTTCAAAAATATGACAGAGATTTGGTCGAAAAAGGCGGAGCTCCTACTTTCGGCAAGGCTACTACTGTGTCGGCTGTAATGGACTTTACTTTTAAATTATCGAGCAAACATTCATTGCGTACAGAAGTCCAACATCAATGGTATTCGCAAGATTCAACCCTGCTTCACAAAGACTATACTAATGGCAATTGGGTAGCTTTGTTAGCCGAATATACTATTGCTCCGGGTTGGTTTTTCACCGTGTTAGATGAGTACAATTACGGCAATGAATTTGATGCCAAAAAGTTGCACTATTATACTGCTTCTATGGCTTACATTAATTCCGGTACTCGAGTTCAGCTGGGATACGGAAGACAAAGAGCAGGCATTTTGTGTGTTGGTGGAGTATGCAGACAAGTGCCTTCATCCAATGGGTTTAATTTAAGTATTTCAACATCATTCTAAGTATAAAGGGAAAGTAAATGAAAATATATAGATTTCTAACATTACTATTTTTTGCAGTGGTGTTGCTAAATTCCTGCGACGTAATTGACAAACCTTACGAAGAAAAAGTTGTTCCGGTTGAAATAGATTCAGCTAAGGTACGCAAAGTGCTGTTAGAGGATTATACCGGATTCCAATGTCAAAATTGTCCAGATGCCGTAGTGGTAATTAATGAATTGCATGAAATTTATGGCGATAAAATGGTAGTCATCGCTGTACACGCAGGATATTTCTCATACCCTACTGAAGCTCCGTTTACATACAAATTCTCAAATGAGGTTTCCGAAGCGTGGTTTTCTTTCTTTGGAATAACGAACAATCCGATAGGCTTAATTAACCGTCAAGCATTTGAGACCAAAAAACATAAAATTGGTACAGGGGCTTGGACTGAAAAAGTGTCTGCAGCTCTGAAATTAACTACAAATACTAGAATTAATATTACTCCCGCATACAATGCTATAGACAGTATTATTACCGCAAATATTAAAGTTACTTATAATTCCGGTACAGATAGAAAGCAAAGTTTATCAGTTGTATTAGTTCAGGACAGTATTATCGATGCTCAAAATGTAAACGGCAAAACCGTAACCGATTATGTACATAATCACGTGCTTAGAGCTGCATTTAATAATACATGGGGCGAAGGATTAAATACTTCAGCAATTGCTGATAGTACAGTTATTATTAAAAAATACGATTTACGCATTAACAAAGATGAGGTACACCCTTGGGAAGTAAAGCATCTGAAAATTATTGCATTTGTATATGATACCGAGACTCACGAAGTAATGCAAGTCGAAGAAGTTCACGTAACGAAGTAAAATACATACTTAGCCGAATAAATTTAGTTTATTCGGCTGAGGAATAATATTGAGTTGATTTGCAACTTCTTATCTAAATCTGCGTCCTATTAATTGCAGATTTGTTATACCAAATCAAACACAGAAATAATATTATTAGTTTTATTACGAACTATTGACTAACTTTACGTTTTTTATATTTTGAATTAAATATTTTGAGAAAGCAATGAACAAAAAGTTTACTGCCGAGGATATTACGGCAATATCGAAAATATTAGGGAGTCCATACCAAGAAATGGATTCTTCTTGGTCTTGGAAACTTACTAATCCCGGCACGAAGCAAACATTAGTATTCACTATATATAACGAAGTGCCTCTAGGCGATAGCGAAGATGTGGTTACTATTATTTCAGTGCAGAATAATCAAGGCTATTTCGAGTTGCATAATTGTACTAATTATCTATTGTTCGAACCCGATGAAGTGATTTTTATCAAAGCTAATGATGATAGCATTTCAAGTTTGGTAATAGGGCAGAGCAGTACGGTTTCTATGTTCTCAAATATTAGCAGAGAACTCCTTCGCAAAGATATTACTGAGCTTCCGGCTCCGCTATTGCTTTCTGCAATGCAACTATCAATAACAGATTCAATGTTATAAATATTGCTAGATAGACTGTTCTATATTTTCAACAGGCTGATATTGTAATTTACTTAAAGTGTAAATTCATATCAGCTTGTTTTGTTTTTACGATATTTGATGAACAATTCTCTACTGTGTATTTGCTCATACCAAATTGCTTTTAAAGCTAGCAGGAGTAGTGAAATAATATTTTGACAGTATAGCTGTTAAAATGTGAAATTCATCATTCGTACCTTGCCAGTAAAATATTATATAAACTATTTATAAATAGTTCTTTGTTAATTGGAAAATTTACCTTATATTTGTAATTCATATTTAATTATTGTAGATAGAACTATGTTTGAAAATTTAACCGAAAAATTAGAAGGTGCGCTGAAACGCTTTCGCGGACAGTCAGTAATCACCGAAGAAAATATACAAGAAGCTATGAAAGAGATTCGCAGAGCGTTATTAGACGCAGATGTGAACCTCAGTGTGGCTAAACAATTCTCAGAAACAGTAAAAGAAAAAGCAGTTGGTCAGGAAGTTAAAGGTAAACTTCTTCCGGAACAACTTATTGTTAAAATTGTACACGACGAATTAATCGAATTATTAGGCAAGAAACAAAGCGAGCTGATGTTTTCCCCGCAGTCTCCTACCGTTATATTGGTAGCTGGACTCCAAGGTTCGGGTAAAACTACTTTTTGTGCTAAATTAGCCAAAAATTTACGCAAAAAAGGACGTCAGCCATTGTTGGTAGCCTGTGATATTCACCGTCCGGCTGCGATTGACCAGCTTAAAATGCTGGCAGAATCCGTGAATATTCCAGTCTTCTCAATTGATGTAAAAGACGCTGTAAAAATTGCCTCCGATGCCTTAGCTTACGCTAAGAAATTTGGTAGAGATGTAGTAATTATTGATACTGCCGGTCGTCTGACCGTTGATGAAGAAATGATGCAAGAAGTGAAAGATGTATCGAATGCCGTAAAGCCGACCGAAACCTTATTCGTATGTGATGCGATGATAGGTCAGGACGCCGTTACCACAGCCAAAGCATTCCACGACAAATTAGCTTTAACCGGTATCGTTTTGACTAAATTAGACGGCGACACACGCGGCGGTGCAGCATTATCAGTCCTATCAGTAGTCGGTAAACCGATTAAGTACGTTGGTACCGGTGAGAAAATCGATGCTCTCGAGCCATTCCATCCAGAAAGAATTGCCAGTCGTATCCTTGGTATGGGCGATATCTTAACGTTAGTGGAAAAAGCAGAGCTAGAGTTCGACGAAAAGCAAGCTAAAGAACTAGAAGAAAAAATTCGTAAGAATCAATTTTCTTTCGAGGATTTCTTAGACCAATTGCGTACAATACGTAAAATGGGTTCACTAAGAGACTTACTCGGATTAATTCCGGGCATGGATAAAGCTATGAAAAACGTCGAAATCGATGACCGTGCATTCAATAAAGTGGAAGCAATAATATTATCGATGACTAAGGAAGAACGAAAAAATCCTAAAATCATCAATGGCTCCCGCAGAAAAAGAATTGCCAACGGTAGTGGCTCAAATATTCAAGACGTGAACAGACTCATCAAGCAGTTCGAAGATATGAGCAAATTGATGAAGAATATTTCCTCCGGCAAAAGGTCCAGATTTATGCAGAACTTAAAGATGCCAACGGGCTTCGGCGGATAAACCGTCAAGGATACTAAACTGATTTAATATTAAATAGAATTAAAATAAAAAAATATAAGGTATAATAAAATGGTAAAGTTAAGATTACGTCGTAAGGGTAGAGCCCACCACGCAGTATATGATATCGTTGCAGTTAACTCTCGTAAAAAAAGAGATGCAGATTTCTTAGAGAGATTAGGATTCTACGATCCAAATACTACTCCTTCTACTTTCAAAGTAGATAATGATAGAGCTATATATTGGTTAAGCGTTGGTGCTCAGCCTACTGACATCGTAAGAAATATTTTAAGCTATGAAGGCGTATTATTGCAAAGAGCTTTAGAATTCAAAGGTAAATCTAAAGAAGAAATCGATGCAGAAGTAGCTGCTCATAAAGAAAAAACAGCTAAAAACTACTTCCGTCTTAAAGAGCAACGTGCTAAAAGAGCTGAAGCAAAAGCTGCTGCTGCTATCAAAGCTCAGCAAGAAGCCGATGCTGCCGAAGCAAAAGCTAAAGCAGAAGCCGAAGCTAAAGCTGCTGCTGAAGCTGCCGCAGAAGCAAAAGCTAAAGCCGAAGCCGAAGCAAAAGCTGCTGCCGAAGCTGCCGCTGCTACTCCAGCTGAATAATAATCATAGCTCGGATTACAATTTATTAAGCTCTCTTTCGTATATCGAAAGGGAGTTTTTTGTATTTGAAAAACTACCATTTTTGGATGATGCACATAATACTTAAATTACGATAATAATTATTAATAAATAAAAGGTCATAAGTAAAATGACAAAGTTAATTCTATATTTTAGTATTTTTACAATACTTTGCCTGAAAATGAGCGGCGAAGTGGTACAATCTCCCGTAAATACTATTTGGGATTCGCAGAATGGGCGTTATCTTGTTGTCCAAAATAACAATCAATTGGTGTCTGTCGATAGTATGATGACAAATTCATCAGTATTATTAACGTTAGGTTCTACTGCTAGTATATACATACAAGGGAACAGATTATACGTTGCGGAAATTAATAAAGTGATTGGCTATAATTTGAGTACGATGTTGGAAGATTATAGGTTTGTTTTCCAAACTGATGTTTCATTGAAAGGGATTACAGGAGACGGTTATGGAAATCTATATTTAAGCGACGCACTAAATAATAGTATTTTTAAATTAGGAATCGATGCGAAAATTGCATCTAAGTTGGATATTACATTATCCGATGCTGCTCCGAAAGGTTTAGATTATTTTAATGATAATTTATATATTACCGCGGCTGTAACTTCAGGAGTCAAAAATTTTGTGTATAAGTACAGCTCAAATCCCGCTAAATTAGAAAAGATATATAACACAACGGTCTTAACCGGACTTCACAGTGTTACTCACGACAAGTTTAGCAATCTGTATTTCTGTTTTTATGGTGCAGGGAGTTCAAATGGCACTGTGGTTAAATGTAGTGCCGCAGATTATGCTTCGACCACTATAAAAAGCAATTTAAGTATGCCTACTTCGATGACCTATAGAGAAGATATTGAGTCTTTGATATTATCCTTAAATCCAATTAACCAGATTGGGTTTGTTTTAGTGGGTACTGCCTCAAAGCCGATTCTGCAATATCCGTCAAATAATTCCAAAATTGATGAAAGCAAAGTAGTATTCAAATGGGCTCAGATTCAGGGCGTTGCCGGGTATAATTTATGGATTGCAAAGGATAAAGAATTCGCTAATCCAGAGTCAATTCGAATTGTTAATTGTACAAATAATACATCTTCGCTTGTTCCTTTGGACACAAATACAACTTATTATTGGAAAGTTCAAGGTTATAATCTTGGAATTAACGGACGCTGGTCTGATACTTATACTTTTATAACAGGCAATATTGCAATTAATCCGCCGATTTTGTCATCTCCGATAAATGGAGCGACTTCAGTAGCTAAACGTCCTACATTAGTATGGAATCGTGCCTATGGCGGTATCTATGAATTACAAGTAAGCCGCAATATCGGATTTACAGATATCAAATACGAAGTGAAAAATATGACTGATACGTTCCATTTATTAGAACGCGATTTAGAGTTAAACTCAGAATATTATTGGAGAGTAAGGGCTTATGCTTCTTCTGATAATTTAGGGGTTTGGTCGATTCCATTTGAGTTTAGCACTTATGCTACTCCTCCGGCTGCTCCTGAATTATTCTATCCTGGAGATTACAACGTAAATATTTCTCGTGTTACTGTGTTGGAATGGATGTCCGTACCTAATACTAAATTGTATAAATTGGAATTATCTACCAGATCTGATTTCTTGGCTTCATCCACTCAATATTTCGAGATTGTTCCTTTAAATGCAAGTAAAGAAGTATTGCAAATAGTCGATAGTCTAGGGCCTTATATTTATTATTACTGGAGAGTTCGTGGTGAAAACGATTATGGCTTAGGTCCATGGTCTGTAGCTAGAGTGTTTCAAACTGTGAATCAAGGATCGCCTAATTCAGTGAAATATGATAATTCGTATTCGCTTGTTTATCCTAATCCTACTGAGGAATATTTGAATGTCGATGTTCAATTAAATGCGTCTGCTGCTTTCAGTATCGAATTATTTAATAGCCTTGGCGAATTGCAATTAGTTCCTGAATACACTATTGCAGACAACTCGACACGTTTGAAAATTATTACTTCTCGCCTTAGCAGAGGGAAATATTTGCTAAGGATACTAAATGGCGACAAATCGTTCATTGTAAATTTCGTTAAAAATTGAATTTAACTTTAATCAAATTTGAAAAAAAACTCCTTCTTTGAATCTTAGGATTTAAAGAGGGAGTTCTCATATTTAATAGATTCTATGTTATTAATCATTGTACACATATTTTAGAGTTG
>CAZIIZ010000065.1:0-9159 GCA_964539225.1 uncultured Hyphomicrobiales bacterium
TTTGTGCAAGGTGATGTCGGCTTAATGGAAAACCTAACCTTGACTTTGGGTACTAGATATGACTATAATTCAATATATAAGGAAACAGTTAACCCAAGAGCTGGATTAGTTTACAAACCTACTAAAAGTTTATCAATAAAAGCATTATTTGGTACTGCTTATATTCAACCTTCGAATTATTATCGTTGGGAGAATTTCGCTAATCCGTTTATTATGCACGTACCAAATCAAGATATTAAACCGGAAAAGCTTACCAACATATCTCTAAGTACTACTTATTATGTAAATGATAATTTGTCGTTACGCTTAGATTTATACCGAAATAATATGACCGACGTTATTGGAACAAAAATAGTAGGCAAAGAATTCAATAATGGACAAGATTATTACAATCCTTACCGACAAGTAATCGGTGAATCACCTTACGTAGATTGGGTAGAAATTAATGCAAATCTTGGCAAAATATATACTCAAGGATTTGAATTAGAAGCAAACTATAAATTTAAAAATTTAATTATTAATTTATCCTATTCATTCTTAGATGGAAAGGATGAAGATGAAGATCATCCAATTGCGAAAGTTTCACCTCATAAAATCAATCTAAATGCAGATTATACTATTGGTGATTTTTGTATTTCGACCAGTCTGAGATATTATTCTAAAGTGCAAACTTTGAAATCTAATAGTATGTATGGGACTGCCGGAGACAAAAGTTATGAATTCGATGGAGCTTTTATTGCTTATGCTAATTTAAATTATGCAATAACTAATTTCCTTAGTGCAAATATTGCAGTTGATAATTTATTTAATACAAAACACTATGGAGCAGCTCCTTACGGCGAATCAGGATGGGTACAATATAGAGCTCCGCAAGCTCTCAGAAAGATTTTCTGCGGATTAAGAATAAATGTATAGTAACTCAATTTTAAATATAGAATTATATTATAACAAAATATTAGAAGGAATTTTGAGATGAAAAACAAAATAGTAGCAATAATGATTGCAATAATTGCGATGACAAGTTTCAGCTATGCTCAAAAAGAATCTCCTGCAAGCGTTGCAGCAGCATTAACTTTAAAATTAGCTGGTTTTAACAACAAATTGAATGGAAGCGTTAAAATTTATGTAGTTGGCAATGATGCTTTGGCTTCTGAGCTTAAAAAAGGAGTAGGCAAACCGCTAGGCAAAGCTTCTTTAGCTGCTGTGGATGGCGGAGCGGATGTGCCAGGTTCGAAATATGATATTATTGTCTGTGGTTCTGCCGGAAAAGCCGGAGCTGTAAGCAAATATTCCAAATCGAACAAGATTTTGAGTATTACCAATATTCCAAGCATTTTGCCCAAAGGGATTTCTTTAGGTATTGGTGTGGGCGATGATAATAAACCAAAAATTTTGCTCAATCTTACTCAATCAAGTGAAGAAGGTATAGATTGGAATCCGGCAATTATGAAAGTAGCAGAAACTGTAAAATAAAAAACCGATAATTTTGTCATTCTGAGTGAAGTCGATTTTACAACCGGACTTCACTCTAAATGGGGAAATAATCTGTTTAATAATAAATCCGATAGAATCAAAACCAAAATATAGGAACAAAATCATGTCTATTAAAACAAAAATTTTAGTATTATTAGCAAGCATTGCTTTATCTTTTACTCTGATTCTGGCATTTTACACGCCGAATCAGACAGAAAATTTAGCAAAAAATATGATGAAGAAAGATGCAGAGTTCATTTCTCAATTGCTAGCAGAAAATTTAGCATTGGGAATGCAAACGAAAGATTTGGATGATGGAGCAGCTTTACAACAAGCCCTAAATATTGTAAAAGGTGATACTACCATAAAGAATCAAATAGAGACAATCTATAACGTTCAAATATTTGATCCAAATAAAGAATTGGTGAAGTCTTTGCGAAAAGATGCAAATTCACCAAAATTAAGCAAAAAAATATCTAAATTAGAATTCGACGAAGATGATGATCATATCCTTGCTTACCTTCCGATGAAAGATCAGCAAGGTACTGAATTAGGCTATCTAATAATTGAATTCTCCAAAAAATATTTAATTACACAAACTAACGAAGCTCGTACTTTTACGATGATTATGGCTGTATTAATACTCATTGGAAGTATGGCATTAGGCTACTATATTGTTAATTCAATAGTAAAATCAATTAAGAAAGTTATTAATGCCGCCGAACGAGTTGCCAATGGTGATTTGAACTTAGTAATAGATATTAAATCAAAAGACGAAACTCACCTTTTAGGGAATGCACTTTCTCAGACTATTTCTACTTTAAAAAATCTGATTTCAGAAATTAAATTTATTAACGATGCTAATTCCGAAGGTCATTTGGATAAACGTGGCGATGCTTCCAAATTCCAAGGTGCTTATAGCGAAATTATTAGTGGAATTAATAATTCAATGAATTCGATAATTTCTCCGCTTAACGTAGCCGCTGAATATATTGACAGAATTGCAAAGGGCGATATTCCGCCAAAAATAGTAGATAATTACAATGGTGATTTTAACGAGATTAAGAATAATTTGAATCAATGCATTGATTCTATGAATACTATGACTTCTATACTTCAAAACACAATTGATGAACAAGTAGCAGGCGATATTGAGTACCGCTGCGATGCAGATGTATTACAAGGTGTATATAGAGATTTGATGATTGGTGTGAACCAAACTTTAGATGCTGTACACACGCCTGTAGAAGAAGGATTAAAACTGATGGCAAAATATGCTAATGGCGATTTAAGTACAAAGATGCATGTTTTACCAGGCAAGCAAATAGTTTTAACTAATGGATTAAATAATATCCGAGAGAATGTATTAGCACTAATTGATGATGCAAATCAATTATCAACGGCAGCAATCGAAGGTCGTTTAGACATTAGAGCAAATGCAAGCAAACATCAAGGCGATTTCCGAAAAATTATCGAAGGATTTAATGGTACTCTTGATGCAGTAATTCATCCACTGAATGTAGCTGCCGAATATATTGATAGAATAGCTAAGGGCGACATACCTCCGAAAATTGTAGATGACTACAAAGGTGATTTCAACGAAATGAAGCAGAATTTGAATCAATGCGTGGACTCATTAAACCTTATGAACGGACTTTTGCAAAAGAACATCGACGAACAAGTTAGCGGTGATATTATCGCTAGAATAGAACCTGCTAGCTTGCAAGGCTTCTATCGTTCATTACTTATCGGAGTCAATCAAACAATGGATGTGGTACATGGTGCAATTGGTAAAGGTTTGCTGGTTATGGACAAATATGCCGAGGGTGATTTAACCATAATTATGGAAAATTTACCGGGCAAACAAATGGTATTAACCAATGCCTTGAATAATATCCGAGAAAATATTTTAGGATTAATTACTGATGCGAATATGTTAGTTGAATCGGCTATTGCCGGTAAATTAGACGTTCGAGCAGATGCAAGCAAACATCAAGGCGATTTCCGCAGAATAATCGAGGGATTTAATAGTACACTAGATTCCGTAATCGGACCACTGAACGTAGCAGCTGAATACATAGACAGAATTTCCAAAGGCGACATTCCACCGAAAATCGTAGATAATTATAATGGCGATTTTAACGATATTATCAACAATTTGAATAGCTTGATAAATGCTACTAACGACGTAACCGAAGCAGCTAAAGAACTATCCAATGGCAATACAAATATATCTTTAGCCAAAAGATGCCCTCAAGATGAAATGATTGCAAGTGTTATTAAAGTAGCTGACAGTTTGAAACTATTGATTTCGGACAGTAATATGTTAGCTCAAGCAGCAATTGATCAAAAATTTGAGATCAGAGCTGATGTTAGCAAACATCAGGGCGATTTCCGCAAAATCATTAATGGAGTGAACAATACCTTAGATACAGTCGTAGATAAAATATTCTGGTTCGAGCAATTACTTGATTCTATACCATTCCCTATCTCTGTTACCGATATGGATATGAATTGGACATTTGTCAATAAAGCTGCCGAAGGCGTTACCGGAAAATCTCGAAAAGATCTTTTGACAATGCAATGTAGTAATTGGGGAGCTGATATTTGCAAGACCGATAAATGCGGTATAGCTTTATTGAAAAAGAATCTACACACATCCCAGTTTATACAACCCGGTATAGATTTGAATTTCCAAGTAGATACTGAATTTATTAAAAACAAATCCGGCGAAAATATTGGTCATATAGAAATCGTGCAAGATGTATCAAAAATTGTAAAACTTTCCAAATATATCGACAACGAAATCGACAGGATGTCTTCTAATTTAGAGAATTTATCCAAAGGTTCAATTGAATTTAATTTTGATATTGCACAAGCAAGCACACACACTAAAGGTGCTTATGAGAATTTCTCTAAAATTGATAATAATTTACGATTAGCTCAAGAAGCAATTAAAAATCTAATTATCGATTCGAACCGCTTATCAATTTCAGCAGTCGAAGGCAAACTCGATACTCGTGCCGACGCAAGCAAGCATCAAGGCGATTTCCGGAAAATTATTCAAGGCGTTAATAATACTCTCGATGCTATTATTCATCCGCTTAATATATCAGCGGAATATATGGACAGAATAGCCAAAGGCGATATTCCTCCGAGAATTGTCGATGAATACCGCGGCGACTTCAATGAAATCAAAAACAATTTGAATCAGTGCATCGACTCTATCAATCTGTTAGTTAGCGATGCAGACGGATTAGCTCAAGCTGCCATAGTCGGCGATGTGAAAAAGAGAGCGGACGTAACCAAACGCAACGGTGATTATCGTAAGATAATTCACGGTTTCAATAACACATTGAATTCAATAATTGCTCCTATCGACGAAGCTGTAGGTATATTAGAACTTATGGCTCAGGGCGATTTGTCCCATTTAATGGAAGGCGACTTCAAAGGCGATCACGCAGTATTAAAGCAATCGCTCAACGGTACATTGATTTCAATTAATGAATTGCTAAATCAAGTTGCAGAAACTGTAGATCAAGTATTATCCGGTTCTGGGCAAGTAGCAGAAGCATCGCAAAATCTAAGCGGTGGAGCCAGCGAGCAAGCCGCAGCTATTGAGCAAATGTCAAGTTCGATGATGGAAATAGCTTCGCAAACCAAACAAAATGCTGACAATGCAATGAATGCTAATAAATTAGCTGACGATTCGCAGACATCCAGCGAACACGGATTTAACGAAATGCAGCAATTACAAACAGCAATGAACGATATTAACGAATCAAGCAAGAGCATCGCAAAAATCATCAAGGTAATCGACGAGATTGCATTCCAAACTAATTTACTTGCACTAAACGCAGCTGTAGAAGCAGCTCGTGCAGGCGTACACGGTCAGGGATTCGCTGTAGTAGCCGAAGAAGTGCGTAACTTAGCCCGCAGAAGTGCAGAAGCTGCTAAAGAGACTGCGGACTTAATAGAAGGATCAATTAAAAAGGTAAATATCGGCACTTCCCTATCCGGCAAAACTGCTGTGGTCTTGAACGAGATTCGTGAGCAATCGACAATTGTAGCTGGAATTATTCGACAAATTGCAATTGCATCGAACGAACAAGCCGAGGGAATTAATCAAATTGAAATCGTATTCTCGCAAATTGACAAGGTTACTCAGAGAAATACAGCAGGAGCAGAGCAAAGTGCTTCAGCTGCCGAAGAATTAGCTAGCCAAGCTCAGATGTTGACCGAAATGCTTAATAATTTCGAATTATTGAATATGCAAAGTAACATGAATATGCAGAATAATCATAAAAAAGCATTGAAAGCAAAAGACAAAAGACTAAGACGTGCTAACGAGTCCAGTCATCAATTTGATTATGCCAATAAATCCGAGCATCCAACAATTAATTATTGGAATACTGATGATCAATAATAGTAGATCATAAAGCTAATAAATTTTTAAAACTCCCTCGCAGGTACTTTGCCTTCGAGGGAGTTTTTTTTTATTCATGACCCGCACTTTTTTACTCTACACAGTTCGTGATTTTTTTGCGATTGGAAAGCATTCCGAATGGTATTCAAAGATGAAATAAATGTTTTCTCGTGTCCTTCCTGCGGAATTAGTCTTCGAGCTAATTATTATACACATCTTCGACAATACCGATAAATACTGTCATTCCGGTTTTGTGAGTCTTCGAACAAATACCGGAATCTATTATCTTAAAGTTATAAGTGTATTCAGCAGTTCGCTTGTATTATCAAGTGTTTAGATTAGCTACGCGAATCCTAAGAAGGATTTCTTGCATCCACTCGAAGACTCACTCGCAGGAATGACAAATTTAAGGTTGTGGAGTTTAGCCCCGCTTATAAATTTTCTAATAAACTACATAGAAAAGAAGCAGAATTAAATATTGAGTAAACTATTGATTAAATCAATAAATATTTGTTGGTATTAGAATGAAATTATTTAGTATCTTTGTGCTGCGTTGAATAAATTATTGTGATATTGTCCAACTAACTTTGATATTAATGATGAAATTAATTTTGAATACTATTTTGATTCTTATTATTGGTGGCTCTAATTATCTTTTAGGTCAAACTTTTTATGAAAATAAATTGTATGGATTCAAAGCCGAGATTCCTTCCAATTGGGTTCTCTTTGGAGAAGTCAAAAACGACACATTAATAAATCGCTCAATCGTTGAATGGGGCTTACCTAAAATCTATTCCGAACTCGAAAGCACCGAAATAGAAAATTCAATTTCGGTAACGGCTTTTAGCAGAATTGATATTAAGAATATTGATGATTTAATCAAATTAGAATTCCAAAGGACGGGCGATATTATATTGAGCAAAGACTCAATTGACCGAGAAACCTACATCATTAATTTCAAAATAAACGAAAACAATTATAAATCAAAGATAAAATTCAATTATACAAATGGAATCGGATATATTATTACTTTCACATCTACTGCTGATACTTATGCTAACGACATACCAATATTCGAAGAATTTAATAAAAAGATATCCTTCTACCCTACTAAATAACGCCTAAAGATGCGAATGAAATACTATATGCAGAACTGGTCGTTATATATTAAAATAATACTTTCTTACTAATTGGTTCGACTGTATCAAAAATAAAATAATGCATTTAATACTTATTCAAAAGGAAAATAATGATGGACAATTGCATATTAAATAAATCAGAAACTCGCGGGCATACTATCCACGGTTGGCTGAATTCGCACCACTCTTTCAGTTTTAACAAGCACTACGATCCCAAAAGAATGCACTTCGGCACACTAAAAGTTCTAAACGATGATACTGTGCAAGCAGGAAAAGGCTTCGGCACTCATCCGCACGAAAACATGGAAATTATAAGCATTCCTTTGGAAGGCGATTTGGAGCATAAAGACAGTCTGGACAATGTATCCATTATCCGATACGGCGACATTCAAGTGATGAGTGCCGGCTCAGGAATTACTCATAGCGAATATAATAAGAATAAAGATCATTTGGTAAAATTCCTGCAAATATGGATAATGCCAAACAAAAAGAATGTAACTCCACGTTACGACCAAATCACTTTAAACGCCGAAGACAGAAAAAATAAATTCCAGCAAATAGTTTCGCCCAATATTGACGATGAAGGCGTTTGGATTTATCAAGATGCTTGGCTTCATTTAGGCACATTCGACGAAGATTCTATGGTGGAATACTTCTTGAAGAAAAAAGGAAACGGAATATACGTATTTGTAATATCCGGAAACGTAACCGTAGAAGATCAAGAGCTGAACGCACGAGACGGCTTCGCCATTTGGAACGTTGATCAAATCATTATTCAATCCAATTCGCCATCAGAAATATTGATTATCGAGGTACCGATGGAAATCCCAATTTTTAGCAAATAATCTAAATATGAATTCAATCAATCATCCGAGAAATTGATGATAATTATTGAATTCGCCTAATGTTTTGCTGCTACGCTTTAAAGGCAAATTTTACCTTCGCATAGCAGTAGAGCGTTAATAAATAAAACCACACTCCACAACTCAATTTTTCCAAACTGGATTTTATTAGGCTGTGGGGCGGATTATTTGGATTAAGGTTTGCAGAAATTAGAACAAAAAATAAAAATCGCTTAGATTCGTTTAAAAATAATGAATTGAGTAATTAAATAATAGAGAGTAGCAAATACAATTCAGAGTAGAATATTAACAGGATTAGAAAGCAAACCTTAGTAACAAAGTCTTTCATTAATCTACAATTTTTATAGATATACCAATCAGAATAAGCCTCGTACAACTAATCGCAATTATAATCAATTGTACCAAACGAACTCTCCATTTCAATTTTCACGCTCGAAGTAATCAATATTTAGCACACCAAGCAAAAAAGAATACTGCAATTATAAATTTTATTTGTATTTTTGCTTAAATAAAATATGCAAATTCAATATTCAGGAGATAGATTATGCAGTCTGGAAATTATGTGTTGATACTTCATACTCATTTGCCTTGGGTGCTCCATCACGGCACTTGGCCTCATGGCGAAGACTGGCTTACCGAAGCTGCCGCCGAATGTTATATTCCGCTTCTGAATGCGTTTAATGAATTAATGAGCGAAGGAATTTTACCTAAAGTTTCTATTGGGATTTCGCCGGTGCTATGCGAACAATTAGAGCATCCCGACTTTAAAAAGATTTTTACTAATTATTGCAAAGCTAAAATCAAATCAGCTAATGAAGATCATAAAAAATATTCAGATCGTGGATACGATCCGCATCACATTTATTTGGCACAATACTGGAGCGAATGGTATCAAGCTCGATTAGATGATTTCAATAAACGGTATGATAAATCCATAGTGCAAGCGTTCCGCAAATTGCAAGATCAGGGAGCTGTCGAAATCCTGACTTGTGGAGCTACTCACGGCTATCTGCCGTTATTGCCTACGGAAAAAGCCATTAATATGCAGATTAAATTAGCTAAAGAAAATTATAAAAAGCACTTCGGACGCGATCCTCGTGGGATTTGGCTACCGGAATGTGCTTACCGTCCTTCTTATGAATGGCATTCGATGCTCCCGATTTTCCCGTACAATATCCCAAAATTGCGTCCCGGAATTGAGCAATTCCTTTCGCATCACGATATCCAATATTTCGTAACCGACGAGAAACATATTCTC
>CAZIIZ010000066.1:0-2699 GCA_964539225.1 uncultured Hyphomicrobiales bacterium
TGTTCTGTTTCGTCTTCGTGAATGGTGTTGTTTGAGATTCCGGTTTTGTGAGCCTTCGAGCAACTCCTTCTTAGGATTCAGCGTAGCTAATCTATTATCTTAGAGTTTTGAGTATAGTCTGTAGTTCGCTTGTATTATCAAGTGTTTAGATTAACTACGTAGAATCCGAAGACGGATTTCCTGCATCCACTCGAAGACTCGTTTCGCAGGAATGATAATTACGTGGTAGCTGAGTTTTGCACGGGTCTTCGTTTGTTTGTTATACATCACTCTATAATATATTTATTCAAAATTTTGTATAAATTTTAGTAAATTGCAATTCTAAAAATTATTCAACTTTATTAATGGATTATATGGAAACTAAAACTAAAACCGACTACGGTGCCTTAGCCGTATTGACGACTTTGTTCTTTATGTGGGGATTTATTACTTGCATGAACGACATCCTGATTCCCTATTTAAAAGGTGTGTTCTTGCTTTCGCATACTAAAGCTATGCTTGTGCAATTTTCATTTTTTGGAGCGTATTTCATCGGCTCATTAATTTACTTCTTCATATCATCGAAAATTGGCGACCCAATAAATAAAATTGGTTATAAGAATGGAATTTTAATCGGATTAATTCTTGCCGCTATCGGAACGGCGTTATTCTATCCGGCGGCTGAATTAGTGTCGTATCCATTCTTTCTATCTGCATTATTTATATTAGGGTTGGGCTTTACAATTCTGCAAATTGCGGCTAATCCTTACGTAGCGATTATCGGAAGCCCAGATACTGCTTCGGGCAGATTGAACCTGAGCCAAGGATTTAACTCCTTAGGCACTACGCTCGCTCCGATGGTTGGTACGTTCCTAATATTTTCATACTTCGCCGTGGATAAGGGCGGAGCTGACTCCGTGAAAACTCCATATTTGATATTCAGTTTATTATTTGTGCTATTAGCTATATTTATTCGCACGGCTCGCTTGCCTGTATTTACGAATCAAGAGAAGATTATCAAAGGTGCCGGAGCATTGAAGTTTCCTCATTTAGTATTAGGTATGTTGGCTATATTTATGTACGTCGGTGGCGAAGTAAGTATCGGCAGTATCTTGATTTCATATCTCGGACTGCCGGAAATCGCCGGATATACAGCGGTGCAAGCCGGAGTATTTGTATCGTTCTATTGGGGCGGATTGATGATTGGTCGCTTCTGCGGTGCAATTTCATTGAGTAATTTGGATATGACTAAAAAAACAATACTTATGCTCGGTATTCCATTAATAGCATTTCTCGTGATTTGGTATTCTAAAGATATCGACATCGCTGCTATATATTCAATATTCTTAATTGTGAATGTACTTGTGTTTAGATTGGGCAAATTCCTTCCGGCTCGTACTTTGTTCATGTTTGCAATTACTGCCGCTGTGTTAATCTTAACATCTATGTTCACTACCGGACATACAGCAATGTGGACTATTATCGCAGTTGGATTATTTAATTCAATCATGTGGTCTAATATTTTCACTTTATCAATCGACGGTCTGGGCGAATATACTTCTCAAGGCTCTTCCCTATTGATTATGGCGATTCTCGGCGGAGCATTGCTACCATTAGCTCAAGGCTTCTTGGCTGATAACGTCGGCGTGCATCATTCTTTCTGGATTCCGTTCGCTGCTTATTTGTATATCGCATACTACGGATTGAAAGGCTACAAAGTAGGCAAAAAGGAGATTGTTCATGGATAAATATGCAATTGGAATAGACATCGGCGGCACTAATACCGTTGCCGGAATAGTTGATAGCGAAGGCAAATGCCACGCAAAAGCATCAATAAAAACCGCTGATTTCGAATATTCATCGGAATTTATTGTAGCTCTCGCCGAAATGATTCAGACGCTTTACTCTGACAAAGATTATGAAATACTCGGCGTTGGCATCGGAGCTCCGAACGCAAATTATTATACAGGCTGCATTGAAGACGCTCCGAACTTGCGATGGAAAGGGCGAATCGAGCTTGCCAAAGAATTAGCCCGATGTTTGAATTTGGATAACGGCAAAATCATCGTTACTAATGATGCTAACGCTGCGGCTATAGGCGAACGAGTCTATGGCAATGCGAAAGGATTAGATAACTTCGTGATGGTAACTCTCGGCACAGGAGTTGGAAGCGGGTTCGTGGTAAATGGAGATTTGGTATATGGTTCTACGGGATTTGCCGGAGAGTTAGGTCATATTGTAATCAATCGTGATGGCAGACGCTGCGGATGCGGTCGCTGCGGATGCTTAGAAGCATATTGTTCTGCAACTGGCATAGTTCGCACCATTCGGGAAGTATTGGCAAGTAATTCCGAACCGTCTATCTTACGAGATATACCATTGGACAGTATTACATCAAAAGATATTGCAGATGCCGCAATTAGTGGCGACGCAATAGCACTCGAGACCTTTAGATTTACAGGCGAGCTGTTGGGATTTGCCTTAGCGAATACGGTCGCAATTACCAGTCCTTCGCATATATTTCTATTCGGCGGCTTGGCTCAGTCTGGCGAATTAATTCTTGCTCCTACTCGCAAATATATGAATCAATATATGCTCAATATATTCCAAAATACCGTGCAATTAGAATTATCCGGTTTGCCGGACAATGAAGCCGCCATACTCGGAGCTGCGGCATTAATCTTTAATAAGGAGAACTAAATTTATGAAAATATTTTACT
>CAZIIZ010000066.1:2799-9130 GCA_964539225.1 uncultured Hyphomicrobiales bacterium
GAGCTGCGGCATTAATCTTTAATAAGGAGAACTAAATTTATGAAAATATTTTACTTGGTTTTCGCATTAATTATCGCCGCAAGTGCGTGTCCGGCTCAGGATAGCAAGCCGATTAATTACGTTAATCCGATGATTGGCACGGGCGGACATGGTCATACTTTCCCCGGTGCTACTGCTCCATTCGGAATGGTGCAGTTGAGTCCCGATACTCGTTTGGACGGTTGGGACGGCTGTTCTGCTTATCACAATAGCGATTCGGTGGTTTACGGATTCTCGCATACGCACTTGAGCGGAACGGGATGTTCTGACTATGGCGACATTCTATTGATGCCCGTAGCTGGTCGTGTCAAGCTAAATAATTCTGAATATAGTTCGCCTTTCTCGCATAAAAATGAAATCGCTAAGGCTGGATATTACTCAGTGAAGTTAGATAAATATAATATTTTGGCTGAATTAACTGCCACCAAGCGTGTCGGCGTGCATCGCTATACTTTTAGCGGCGATGGCGAGCGTAATTTGTTAATTGATTTGATTCACCGGGACATCGTCTTGAACAGCCGATTGCAGCAGTTGAATGATTCTGTTATCGTTGGCTTCCGTCATTCTAAGGCTTGGGCTGATAATCAAATGCTATTTTTTGCGATTAAATTCTCCGAGAAGCTTGAAGATTTTGTAATTTATAATGACAAAGTAACTACGTATTGTTTCGGCAAAGGAATCAATGGCGTATCAACGGACACAACCAAAGAAGGCACAAAACTGCAAGCCGTTTGTACATTCAAGGGCAAAGGCAATAAACCTTTGGAAGTTTATGTCGCTTTGTCAGCAGTCAGTTCCGAAAACGCTTTAATGAATCTTGAAGCCGAGATGGCGAATATGAATTTTGACAAAGCGAAAGAGCAAGTGCAGATTGAGTGGAATAAAGAATTATCAAAGATTATAGTCGAAGGTAAAAACGAAAATGATAAAGTGAAATTCTATACTGCTCTCTATCATTGCATGACTCAGCCGAATCTTTATTCTGATATCAATGGTGAATATCGTGGCACGGATCATAAAGTGCATAAAGCTGATTTTGATTACTATACTGTATTCTCGCTTTGGGATACTTATCGTGCTTACCATCCTTTGATGACTATCATCGACCAGAAGCGTACCAACAATTGGATTAAAACATTCCAAAAACAGTACGACGACGGCGGAATTCTGCCTGTATGGGAATTGTCCGGCAATGAAACTTACTGCATGATTGGCTATCATTCCGTGCCGGTGATTGCAGATGCGATTATGAAAGGAATCGGAAATTTTGACAAAGAAAGTATATTCAAGGCTATGAAAGGTTCAGCTATGAAGGATCACTTGGGTCTGAAGGAATACCGCGAATATAACTTCGTACCCGGCGATTTAGAGCATGAATCCGTTTCTAAGACTTTAGAATACTGCTTCGACGATTGGTGTATTTCGCAAGTGGCTAAGAAACTCGGCAAGTCTGAAGATTATACTACTTTCAATAAAAGATCCCAATTCTATAAGAATGTGTTCGATCCAAAGACTAAGTTTATGCGTGCGAGATTCAACGGCGGTTGGTATAAACCGTTCACACCGACTGAAGTGAATAATAATTATACTGAAGGCAACTCTTGGCAATATTCATTCTACGCTCCGCAAGATTTGAATACGCTGATGGATATGTATGGAGGCAGAAAGGCATTTTATACTCGATTGGATGAAATGTTTACGACTAAAGCGAAAGTTAGTGGACGTGAGCAGGCAGATTTAACCGGATTAATCGGTCAATATGCACACGGCAATGAACCAAGCCATCACATAGCATATCTGTTTAACTACGTGAATAATCCTAATAGAACGCAGGAGTTAGTCCGCAAAATCATGAATGAACTTTACACCACCGAGCCGGACGGATTAACAGGCAATGAAGATTGTGGTCAGATGTCGGCATGGTTCGTAATGTCTGCCATGGGCATTTATCAAGTATGTCCGGGCGATACTAATTATATACTCGGCTCTCCATTATTCGACAAAGTTACGATAAACTTAGAGAATGGAAAGAACTTCGTAATCAATGCAAAAAATAATACAGAGAAAAATGTTTATGTGCAGTCTGCTGCTCTTAATGGCAAGAAATATACTCATTCGTACTTGTCGCATTTTGATATTATGCGTGGTGGGGAATTTACTTTAGAAATGGGAGCCGGACGCTCGCACTTCGCTGTTACCGATAAGGACTGTCCGAAATCTCGTATGGAGAATTCTATCGTTTTATCACCGACTATTGATGCCGAAAATAAATTATTCAAAGGCAAAGCAATGATTGAGCTTAATGCAACTCAAGATAATTCTGTTATTTTTTACACTTTGGATAATACGATACCAAGTGAGAAAACCGGAATCAAATATTCTAAGCCGTTTGAAATTGATAAAGCCTGCACAATTAAGGCTGTATCATTCGTTAATGGCAAATCGTCTCCGGTAGTCTCCGGTGAATTCGTGCAAGTGCAGACCGATAAAAAGATTAAATTGCTAAGCAAATACGATAAACAATACGATGCCAACGGCGACGAAGGAATTATCGACGGATTACGTGGCAATAAGAATTTCAGACTCGGCGGATGGCAGGGCTATCAAGATCAGGATTTCGCTGCAATAGTCGAGCTTGAGAAACCAAGAGATATTAAGGAGCTTGCTTTGGGATGCTTGCAGGACACTCGTTCTTGGATAGTATATCCAACTGAAGTAGAATTTTTTGTATCAAACGACGGTAAGGAATATAAAAGCGTTGGTACGACCAAAACAGAATACAAAGCGGATAATTACACCGAAGCCGTAGAAGACTTTACCGTGAAATGCAATGTAAAGGCGAAGTATATCAAGGTAGTTGCTAAGAATTTCGGCACACTTCCCGAATGGCACTTAGGAGCCGGCGGCAAAGCATATATATTCGTGGACGAAATCATTATAAAATAATAATATTACCTTCGGAAGGCTTCTTAGTCCTTCCGAAGGTTTTGATGATTACAGTTCCAACCCTTCCAAAGGTAATTTGCAAATTATTTTATTGCGGACAACTATTACAATTATCCTATACAATATACAATTATTACAAGTTAAATAAGTACATTTATAGAGCGAATTCATCACTTCGATAAAGAAAATAAATAAATAAAACAAATTAATTTGATTTGGTAGAAAAATTTGTTATTTTTGTAATTCGAAATGGGCAACACGTGGAAGCCCATTTTTTGTAACTGATATAATTGAGACTTTTATAAACTTTGATAGAGCTAATAAGATGGCGCGTCGCAAAGCTAAATTTATCGCAGATAAAAAAATAATTATTGATTCTTTCGCTGAAATGGCAAAAGATAAAAATATAGATAGAGATTTACTCCAAGGAATAGTTGAAGAAACTCTTTCAATGCTTGTAAAGAAAAAATACGGGCTGGAATCGAATTTCGAAATTATTGTTAATATGGACAAAGGCGATATTGAGATTTACTTGATGAGAACCGTAGCGGAAAAAGTCGGAGATCCTAATTTAGAAATCTCACTCGACGAAGCTCGTATGTATGGCACAGAAGAGGAATATAATATCGGTGATGAGTTTATCGAAGAAATTACATTAGAAAATATTGCCGACAACTTCGGCAGAAGATTGATTTCTTTGGCTGCTCAGAATTTGAATCAAAGAATAAAAGACGTAGAAAAAGATAATATTTATCAGGAATACAACTCTAAAGTTGGCGAAATCATTATCGGCGAGATTTATCAAGTTCGCAGAAATGAAATTCTAGTAGTGCATAACAAAATCGAAATGCGCTTGCCTCGCGAAGAGCAAATCCCGAATGAACCATATAGATATAGAAAAAATCAAACTATTAAGACTATTGTTAAAGAAGTAAAGAGAACCGGAGCTGGCGGATTACCGGAAATTATCTTGTCTCGTGCTTCTGAAGCATTTTTATCTAAAATGTTTGAAATTGAAATACCAGAAATTTACGACGGCGTAATTCAAATTAAAGCTATTGCTCGCGATCCGGGCGAACGCTCTAAAGTAGCCGTACAGTCTTATGATGACCGCATTGATCCAATCGGAGCTTGCGTAGGTATGAAGGGTATTCGTATCCATTCAATCGTAAGAGAATTAAACAACGAGAATATCGACTTAATCGAATATTCTGACGATCCGAGAACATATATAGCTAGGGCTTTGGCTCCGGCTAAGGTTAAAGAGATTATGCTTGCCCAAGACGTTAGAACTGCAACAATTGTAGTGGCGGAAGATCAAGTACCTTTAGCTATCGGTAAAAACGGTCAGAACGTTCGTCTAGCCTCCAAACTAACAGGATATTCCTTATCCTTGATTAAAGAAGGCGGAGAAGATATCGACTTAACTGAATTCAGAGAAGAACTTGGAATCGAAATCTACAACGAATTGCTCGGAGCCGGCATCGAAACCGCTCGCGAATTATTAGATGCAGATATCGCAGTATTATTGAAAATCAAAGGCTTTACTAAGGAATTCTTAATCGAAATTCGCCAAATCATATTGACTGAATTCGACGAAGAAGAATCTGAAGAAGTAATTGAGAGTATTGAAAGTTTCGAAAACTAAAATTGAGAATAAATAATTGTTGTGTGCAATTTATTTTGTACTGCTCTTATTAAAATAATGTTTATAGAATATTTACAATAGAGAATATGGCAGGAAATATTAAACTTATAAAAATAGCCTCCGAAATTAATATCGGCAAAGATGCTATCGTGGACTTCCTTAGAGGCAAGGGATTCGTCGTAGAAAACAAACCAACTACAATCCTTGGTGAGGATATGGTTAATGCGATTTACGACAAATTTAAAAAAGAGAAGAAAGCGGCAGAAACTCAAAGAGAAAAAATCGAGAAGCACAAGCAGATAAGGAAGACTAACGACCCAATTCCTAAAGCGAAAACTGAAGAAATTCAGGTTGTCGCTGAAGTCCCAGTCATTCCTCAAGTAGTAGAACCTGAGAAATCTCAGCCTACTTCTGTATATGATATACCTGTCGGCTCCAATATTTATAAACTTGCTAAAGAGCAGCGTCAATCGGAAATGAAAGCAAAAGTATCTCAACATATCCCTGTTGAATTAATGGAAATTGCCCCAAGGGTGCAAACCGAAAAAGCTGTAATTACCGAAACTGCAAAAGATACCGTTCAAAAGAATAGTGTCTATACTCCAAAAGCAGAAAAATCTAAAGAGTTTGTGGAGAAAGTGCAGTTATTTGATAAAATTGAAACTTCTGTAGAAATAATTACAGAAGATAAATACGAAAAATATCAAAATATCGACGATAAACAAGACGATATAGAATCGGATATAGATGATGACGACGATGATGATGAGGTAGCAATTCCTCCAGTTCCAGGAGCAACCGCCGTTAAGAAAGACGATTCTAAAACAAGTATTAACAAACGCAAAAAACGTAAAAAAATAGCCGAAGTTGAATTTGAAATTGGTGAATCTCCGAAATTAAAAGGTTTAACTATCGTCGGCAAAATTGATTTGAACAAACCCAAAGAAGTAGCCAAAACCGGTGTTAAGCCGAATAAGCCAAAACGGGTAGGTAATTTTAATGATGAGGATGAGGATACTATTAAAACAAAAGTAGCACCTAAAGTAGGTGGCGGTAAGCCAAAGAAAAACAAAAAAGGCAAAATAGTTAAAGAAGTAGCTCCGGTTGCCGGCAAAGTTGATAAAAAGAAAAAGAAACGTGTTTCCGTTAGAGAGATGATTTCGACTGAAGATGTAGATAAAGCGATAAAACAAACTTTATCTAATATGGGCGAAATATCGACTATGAGCAATAGAAATAAATTGCGCATAAAGAAAAAAGCAGAACGCGAAGAGAAAAATCAATTTAAAATGGACGAAGAAGCCAAAGAAGCTAATATACTTCACTTGACTGAATTCGTTACAACTACTGATTTAGCTAAACTAATTGGCGTAACAGCTAATGAGATTATCTTAAAGTGTATAGGCTTAGGTTTGATGGTGTCCATCAACCAAAGATTAGATAAAGACACAATTTCAGTAATTGCCGATGATTATGGTTTAGAAGTAGAATTTGTGGACGATAAGGCAATCCAAGCCATTGACGAAATGGAAGACGAAGATGATGAATTGTTGCCACGCTCCCCTATCGTAACGATAATGGGACACGTAGATCACGGTAAAACATCGTTACTCGATTACATTCGTAATGCTAACGTAGTCGCTGGCGAAGCCGGAGGAATTACTCAAAAAATATCATTTACTCTTGTTCCAATTGAGA
>CAZIIZ010000067.1:0-9055 GCA_964539225.1 uncultured Hyphomicrobiales bacterium
GGCAAATCCTTGGCGGAAGCGATCCGATGACAGCGATAAAATATCAAATTTTGATAGTAATTTCAATTTTCGTTGGCGGAGTAGTTACTGTGTTTACGGCATTATCCCTTTCTAAGAAATATACATTTGATGCCAATGATAATTTACGAAAAGATATTTTCTCCAAATAAATTTCAATAAACGTGCAAATATTTTGAAAATATTTCTTATTTTTAGTGTCTATATATATACGGAAAATTTATTTAATCTATATAGGTGAGTTATGAAAAGATGTTTAATATTTTCGGTCTTGATGTTGCTTTTAGTTTGCAATGTACAAGCTGAGAAAAAGTATGGGTGGAAGAGATTATTGCCCCAGGCAACATTTGATGTAGGAGTTAATCCTTATAATCCGAATACTATAGTAGTCGGTGGATACGCACGATACATATATAGGTCTGAAGATGGTGGGAATACTTGGAAAACTCATTATTTAGCTCCGTTTGCTACTATTGCTAAAACGAATAATATTGCATACAGCCGCTTGGATACGAACGTGATTATTGCCGGTGGTATTAGCTTAGTTGATTTATATAGAAGCAAAAATGCAGGCAAAGACTGGAGCATCATCAAAGATATTAATACTTACAATGTTTATCTGAATGGTAAGGCTTTGTATGAGGATGCCAAAGAACCTGGGCATTTCTATTTTGGTAATTTTTTAGATGGTACTATCTTTGAATCCAACGATAACGGAGTTTCGTGGGATTCAATTTCAAAAGTGATGAAGCCATCCAAAATTAAGTTAGAAGATGGAACTATTGTTGACACCTTGATTGCACAACAGCCAACTTGTATTGGAATAAGGCATGATAGTAGTAATATTATTTTAGCCGGTAATTTAGGTTCTGCTGTGATGCTATCTGCTGACAAAGGGAGAACTTGGAAGCATACCGCTAACCTGAGAACTGGTATCCCTAAATACGAACCTTACGATACTGAAGTTACTATGTTTTATTTTAACGATATTAATCCGTTAAAGGTTTATGCGGTTATTACTTATACATTGCCTAAGAATCTTCCTAATGGAGGATTATGGCGTTCCGACGATGGCGGTTATAACTGGCAATTAGCAGCTTTCCCTGATTCGAGCTTTTGGGGTGTAGCTTGCAGAACTTTAAGTGATGGTCAAGAAGAAATATTTGTCGGTGGATATACTGCCGACCCAATGGGAGTTGATTCTACGACAGTACCCGGCAATAAAATCGTTCGTGGGTCATTCGATAGTGGCAAAACCTGGTGGGTGTGCGATAATGAAATTGCATGGGTAGATGCCTTCCGTGTGGTTAAATCAATTAAATCCTTTGGAAATAACGTTACAATATGCGGTACTGGAGGATTAGTACAAAGTTCGCCTACAAATACTATGGACTGGTTGAATAGAGATTTTTATCGAGATGATGTGAATTTGAATGATTTTGCTTATATCTCTAAACAAGAATATGTCGCAGTAGGCGATGATGGAAGAATATTTACAAATTATCAATCCGAATTCGAATGGGATTCACTGTACTCTACAGTATCAACAAATTTGAATTCAATTACTAAGATTGATGAATTCTCGTTTTGTGCTGTAGGAGACAACGGAACAATTCTAACATCAAGGAATAATCTCGTCAAATGGACAAAATCTGCTTCAATAGTAGATAATGACTTACGTTCAGTTACATCTATAGACAATAAAGTTTTTGCTTGTGGCAATGACGGCTTGATTTTGACTTCCGAGGATAGAGCTCAGACTTGGACAAGTAAATTTGTTTCAAATAATGATTTTATGTCAATATCATTTTCTGATAAAGACCACGGATATGTAGTGGGAGAAATGGGAGCAATGTTTAAGACATCCGACGGTGGCATTACTTGGGAAGCGGTAAATACGAATTTAACCGATACTCTATTTGGCGTAAATTGCTTAAATAAAGATGTAGTAGCCGCAGTTGGCGAAAATTCTCGACTAATTAATTCTGAAAACGGCGGTCAAACTTGGAATTCCAAACTTTCGCCAATAATGCAAGATTATCGCTCGGTAGTTTATTTCGGTAACAAAGACTCCATATTAGCCGTTGGTACGAGCGAAACAATTTTGGGTACAGTTACTGCCGGTAATATTTGGAATGTCGTAAATTCCAGATATGGTCCAGTTGCGAATATTTGGTCCTTGAGATATTTTGGAGAAAGAGGCAAAGAAAAGTTATATATGGCAAGCGAAGCAGGATTCTTTGTATTAAATGATTTCGCCGCTTCAGTTCAGGAAATTATAGCTGCCGATCCGAAAGGCAATTTGAATATTGTAGTTAATAATTCTATGCTTACAATCGCTTATCAAAGGGCATTCCCTAACGAAAGAAATTTGTTAAAGATGAGAATAGTTGACATGACCGGAAGAGTGATTTTCCAAAAAGAATACAGAGACGCTATGTTTGAAAACATTATGGACAATATTGAATTACGCAATTTGCCAAGCGGTGCATATCTCGTAGAATATCTCGAAAAGGATGTTAAATCGGTTAAGAAATTTATCATGCAGTAATTCGACATTTGATAAATCGAAAAATATTTTAAAAATGACTTGGTTGTGAATTATTAGTAGCAACCAAGTTTTTTTTATACATTCAAATCAATGTAAAGCCCATTGCGTTTGATAAAATCAATTAATTCTCTGAAAATTGCATTTTCTGACAATATATCAATATTGCCGGTGATAATTATTTGTTCTTTAGCTCTGGTGAGAGCTACATTCAGTTTACGGTCAATGATGATACCATTGATTTCCGTCATAGAGCAAATATTATTAAGTAGTGATTTGTGATTAGTAGCCAAAGAGTAAATAATGATTCTGCGTTCGCTCCCTTGGAATCTTTCAACAGTATCAATATTCACTAATTCACGAATTTCTTTAGAAAGCCTATTCCCAATTTCAGTGCATTGTGCTCTAAATGGCGAAATTATTCCTATAGTATTTGCTTCGAATTTATTTCCCAAATCTTTAAAATATTCATTAACAATTTCGGCTATAATTTGAGCTTCGGATTGATTTACTTTGTTGAGAATTTCTGGTTTAGAATTGATAAATACTAGCCTATGGCGGCTAATACTATTGATAATATCATCGCTAGCGGACAATGAGAATAAAGAGAATGGCTCGTTTTGCCAAGAGTCTTCATTTAAAATACTGAGTTCGTTGTTGTAAAAGAAACGATTTGAAAATTCTTGAATTTCTTTGTGCATTCGGGCTTGTTTGGTAAGTATTCCGAAATTGTTTGTCCAGTTATTTTGGATACAAATTCTAAGAAGTCTTTCAAATAGCGATGATCCTAAATTATGCAATTCAATTTTCTGCAACTGTTCATCCTCAACGATAAGGAATTCCGAATTTTGAGTAACTATCGCCGGCAATTGCTTTTCGTCGCCTATCATAATAAATTTAGGGATTTTGCTTACTATTCCAATAATATGAGGTTCTAAGATTTGAGCTGCTTCATCGATTATTGCAGTATGGAAATTCTTCAAATGGAATATTTCCGGATTATTAATTGCCGAGAATACCGTGGATACAAATACGCGTATATTGCCAATTCTTTTGTATAATACTCTGATGTCTTCCTGCTCAATAATATTACAGATAAGATTATTCTGATGCACAGAAGATTCACGATTGCCCAGACGAATAAACTCGAAACCCTCGCCCAATTTTATCAATACCTCGCATATTTCATCGACCGCTCTGTTCGTATAAGCCATCAGAAACAGATTCTCTTCAGTATGTTCTATTTTATATTTGATGATATGACTGAGCATAAACGAAGTCTTGCCTGTGCCGGGAGGTCCTTGGATTAGAAAGTAATCCTGCGAGCGGAGAGCTAAATTGAGAATTTTCTGTTGATTAGCATTTAGTAGCGGATAATCAGGTATAGACAAGGACTCGTCAAATTTTGGTTCTTGCTGACCGAGCAAAACGTTCCTTTTATAATTGTTCGCATTCAAGAATTCATACAGATTGCCGAATAATTTTTTATTGTTTGAATCATTTCTATCGGGTTCTATTATCCAATAAGCGTATTCTTTTTTGAAAATATCAATAGGGAAGAGCTTGTTGCGCAAACTTAGAATAATATGTTCTGGGTCGATTTCTTTAATTGTACATTTGATCAATTGGTCATTAATCGGACTGATTAATTCTTCAAAGTATGGGTACAGAATTACTATGTCTCCATTGCGGAAAGAAGATGTGCCGGATGTATCGGCGGCACGGCGGAAAAATAAATGATATTTTTGGAAATCGGAATTTGCTGAGTCTAATTCTAAGTTAGAAATCAAAGAATAAGTGTTTTCTTTTTCTTCAATAGACTTTTTCCATAGAGATGAAAAACTATTATTAGTTTTTGTGCGGTCGCCTAATTGAGCGGAAATAATTTCTCTTTGTATAAAAATTAAAAATTTCTTGAAATATATTTTCTCGATTTCAGTCGCAGTAGCAAAAGATAATCGGAAATTATTTAATCTATTCATCGTAAAAATTGCTAATCCTTGAATATCGCCGTTCAAGATATAATCTATGACTCTCGAACTGCCATTAGCAAGGGCTAATATTTCAGCAACAATCTGATTTCGTAGATGCACAATTTGCCATTTAGTATATTGACTATTTACGGCATTACGATATGAATCGGTAACTACGGCGGAATATAAAATCGCAGAATTGCCCGTTCTATTCTTATATGCTGAATCGAGCAACATATTATAGCATGTAATTTGAGCAAAATTATTGTACCACATTCCGATTGGCACTGGCTTAGGCGGTTTGCCTAATAAAGCAGTCTTGGTTATCGTCGGTGCTTTGCCGGATTTCAATTCTATTACGTCTTTTTGCGATGGAACAGCTTCATTTTCCAACAGCAAATCTAAGCGACCTTGGATACCGTATTGTGCCGATACGAACGATGGCTCTATGCTAGCCTTCGATAAATCTATATCGCGAAGTATTGATGTTAAGTTTGCATAATGATTTGGCAGTTTTGCTAATTCATTGCGTAATTCTTTGTTGTTTTTCCGGCTTAATGCAAATAATGATAATGGCTTGGATTTTATCGCTTTTTCGTAAATTGAATCATAATCTTGAGTAGCATCGACAATTAGCTCATCGAAAATAAAATTTACGATATTGCCTATATACATTTTGGAAGATAATTCGGATAAGCCAAATAAGTCAATAAAATAAGTAATGTAATTAAAATCTTTATCCGAAAAGCAAGATGCTAATTCCGTTACATCTAACATTATGTCCGGTTCTAAAACGATTAAGGCATTTTTTGAAGTAGTGAATAAATCGGATTCAATCGCTTCTACTGCAAAAATATTTAATTCCTGACCGGATTCAAAAATTGGATACAAGTATTCCCAAGACCGTGATAAGGATATTATGATTTCATCGTTATTATCAGTTTTAACAACGACATAATATTTAGTTGTTTCATCTGAAGCTATTTCGTCATATTTATCGGTTATTTGGCAATTAATAAAATCCTGACGAATAGTCTTTGAATCTCTTTGCTTTTGATAAGGTATCGTTCGGGAAAATAATTTTAAAACCGATTCTGCAAATGGATCGGATATAACCCCAAAAACCGAAAAGGACAAATCAACTATTACTTTAGCTAATAAATTGATTTCATTTTGTTCGCATTTTGAGGAACGGTTTTTCCTAAATTTGGAAGTATAATATCGAATCGAACGCAAGCCATTTTCTGTATCATCTTTCAAAGCATATTTATGAATAATAAATTCTACTTTTGAAAAATCTGAAGTAAATACTTGCTTTTCTATGCTCGTTACGTCAGAAAGGAGTTCCGATAGAATGGAATAGAGTGCAAAGTAGTAATTACGAGAATCGGCATATTCTGCTGAATATGCCGAGTTCAAAGTATCAATGTAATATTTAGATTTATCGAGATTATTCATCTTCTAATCTTAAATCTTTCAGTCTTAGTTGGATAATGCTATGACCGTTGTAATTGCTTTCTTCGATATTATAAACAATTGAGAACGGTCTGCCTGCCGTACAAATGTCAATTTTATGACCGAGGTTGTATCCTATCGCATCTATAACGAAGTGCGATTGATAGGCTCTAAATTTTAAGTGATTGCTACCCACAATTTTCACACCGTTTGCAGAAGTAACGCCTTTGGAGTAAAAGAATGGCTTATGATTCTCGTGTCCGAACGGAGCAAATTTTTGCAAAGTAGTTATGAAGTTGGGCGATAACTCGTTTAATTTTAATTCCGCATCAATTAGAATTTCCGGTTGAGTCATATTCTTTGTCAATTTATCTTTCGCTAATTGATTGAATAATCTGCGAAATTCCGGAATTTTCGTTTCGCTAAGAGATAAACCTGCTGCGTGCTTATGACCTCCGAATTCATCTAAAAGATGTTCGCAAGTTTTCAATGCAGCATGAATATCAAAATTATTCGTTGAGCGAGCTGACCCTTTTGCCATGTGATCAATTGAAGTAAGCAACACAGTAGGCAAATGGTATCTATCGACTAATCGAGAAGCAACGATTCCGATTACTCCGGCGTGCCAATGCGGTGCATGCAACACTAATCCACGAGTATCTTCTTCGGCTATTAATTTATCAGCCATCGGGATAGTTTCCTCGAATGTTTGCTCGTCAATTGCTCTACGTCGAATATTTTCACGTTCTAATTTCTGAGCAATTCTAAAAGCATCCACGGGATCTTCTTGAATCATCATCTTAACCGAGCGTTTCGCATCACCGAGTCTGCCAGCGGCATTTATCAGCGGTGCCAAACCATAAACAATACTTGCGGTATTGATATGACCCATTTTCATCCCTGTACAATCAATTAAGCCTTTCAAGCCGGGACGTGGGGCAGAGTTCATCAACTCTAATCCGAGCTTAGTCAGCACTCTATTTTCGCCAATTAGAGGCACCATATCGGCTGCAGAAGCTACTGCAACGTAATCTAAGTACTTCATTGCCTTCTCTGGGTCGCCCAAAGTAGCAGAAATTGCTTGAATCAGCTTAAAGGCTACTCCGGTGGCAGCTAAATGTTTAAAAGGATAATTGCATCCCGGTTTTAAGGGATCTAAAATTGTGTATGCTTCGGGCAATTCATCGCCAGGTTCGTGATGATCACAAACTATAGCATCTAATCCGATTTCTTTAGCATATTGTAGCGGTTCTATAGATGTAATTCCAACGTCCACAGAAAGAACTACAGTCGCACCGTGCTCTTTTGCACGATTCATACTGTATAACGATAATCCATATCCCTCTAAGAATCTATCAGGGATATAATACTCAGCTTTTCCTCCGATTTCTCGGATGAATTGTAGCATTAATGCTGTACTTGAAGTGCCATCTACGTCGTAATCGCCGTGTATCCAAATTAGTTCTTGCTTTTCTACCGCAGTAAGAATTCTATCAACAGCTAATTGCATTCCATCCATCAAAAATGGGTCGTGAATGCCTTCTCTGACTGGTTCAAAAAATTCATTTGCTTGTATTACAGTCTTAATTCCGCGAGTGTTTAGCACAGTTGCTAAACTTCTGGGAATATTAAGCTTTTGTTCTAATATGTCGATTGCACTTTCATCAGCCTCTTGTCTAAATTTCCAAATGTTGTTCAACTTTATACCATATTAATTTATTTCAATTGTAAGCAATTTAACATATTATTCCCAAATAAAAAAATAAAAAAATAAAAAGTGTAAAAAAAACTACACACTTTTCCTCATTATCGAGGTAAGCAACTTCGATGCTATTGAATAATTAATAGAATTACATACAGTATAACGAAAAAATCTTCTGCTATGCTATGTGCTTAACAGAAGATTTTATTCAAAAAATTTTTAAAAGATAAATCGAAGATTATTAAATCAAGGTAACAAAAATACATTGTGCAATTTCGTTCCCAATAATCTTAAATGTATCTAAGTATTGGATTTTGATTGGTCCATTGAAAGGTTCCTTTTCGGTAACTTCCAGAATCACATTTGGTAATAGCTTTAGAGACTCGAAATAAGCCAACATCTTCTCTTCAGAGTCGTCGATTCTGGAAATTTTAACCTTGGTAACAGGCTCGATATTTGATAATTTAATTTCTTTAATTTGTTGCAACTTGCCTTGTTTATTTGGAATTGGATGTCCATGCGGATCAAATTTGGGGAAATTTAGCATTTCGTCCATTTTATCGCTGAATTCTTCAGAAATATGATGCTCCAATCGGCATGCTTCGTCGTGCAATTTTTCCAAAGGAAATTGCATTATTTCTTTTAAAAATAATTCCAATAATCTATGTTGCCTCAAAGTTTCTAAGGCATAACGTTCGCCAACCGGAGACAGACGAACTCCCTTATATGAATTATATTCGACAAACCCCATTGTATCTAATCTTTTAATCATTCCGGTAACGGAAGCCCCGCTCACATTCAAATCTTTGGCAATATCTGTAGTCGCAACGGGACCGAATTCTTGCAGTTTAAAAATGATTTTTAAGTAGTCTTGCACTGCTTGGCTGAGTTCGTTAAACGCCTGCTTGCTCATAATGTATAATCCTAAATGTTGTGTAGTTCACTTTTAAAAATACAAATATAAAAAATATCTTTTGTTATTCAAAAATATAAGTTTAATCTTTGCTAAATATTCAATAAAAATGAGTAAATAAAAATAAATCCTGAGAATAATTGAACCATTACGATTTTATAGACTCAGGATTTTTAAATTTGTTGTCGTTCGATATTATTCTTCTATTTGCTCTTCTTCGTCGCCCTTTAGAATATAAATATCGTATAGTATATTCGTGTTCGGCAAGGCTCTGATTAGGTTAGAAATCTGTTCGAATGGGATTTTATTATTTTTAAGATTTAAAATTTTCAAACCTTTTAATTCAGATATTCCTTGCGGAATTACTTTCAAACCATTATCAGAAATATCAAGAAATTGCAATTTCTTTAATTCTTGGAAATTGCCTTCTAAGGAGCGGATTTTAT
>CAZIIZ010000068.1:0-9042 GCA_964539225.1 uncultured Hyphomicrobiales bacterium
TGGAATGCTCTTGATATTAATTTTGCACTCGGTTTACGCTATTCATTTAAAGAAGCTGCGAAAGAATTGCCGCCACCGCCGCCGCCGCCAGCTCCTGTTATCGCAGAGAAGCCTGTAGAAAAGCCAAAACCTATTATAGCTTTAAAATTTGACGATATTTCGAATAATGATTTCGTATTAAATACCGGTAATGAATTAGCAGCCACTCAGACGCTACTTAATGCGGTATTCTTTGAGAAAAACTCAGCCGAAATATCTAAAGACTACGTACTCGATTTAGGCAAAAAAACAGACTATAATAAATTGAATTCAGTTACAGCTCAAAAGTATAACTTAATGAGAATAGCAGAATTAGTGAATTTAAAAGATAAAGCGAAAATAATTATTAGCGGTTCTACTTCGGGTTCTCAAAACGAACCACTTGGTTTAGAATTAGCAAAGCTCAGAGCTGAGAATATAACTAAAGCTCTGATTAATTTAGGCGTTGACAAAAAGAAAATCGAAACGGTATGGACTATTGCTCCTGCAAATCCTACTAATCAAGAATACAAAGAAGGCGTTGAAGAAAATCAACGAGTGGACATAACGTTGAAAAATGCTTTACTTCAAGAATATGTATTCGAACAAAAATATGCCGAAGTCAAGGGCGAACTTAAGTATTTCGTAAATATGCAAAATTTTGACGACAAAGCTCCGGCTAAAGTTCACTTTACTTTCCCTGATACTACTGTGAGTATCGCTAAAGTGGGACAAAATTCATTAGCTTTTAGTAAGAGAATCGATGAGTCTCAGAAGCAAATTCCAATTATTGCTAAAATTGAAAAAGAAAAATTGACTCAAGAAGACAAAATTATCTTGAATACTGATGCGATTAAGAAAAATGTAGTTGACTTGCAATTGAAAAATTTCAAAGCTATAATACGCTTTGACTATAATAGTAGCAAATTGAGCGACGACAATAAAGCTTTAGTTAAAGAATTAGTGCAAATTTTGCCTCAAAATTCTGTTATTAAAATTCTGGGTAGTGCCGATCAATTAGGCTCAGAGGCTTCAAATAAAGTGTTAGAGCAGGATAGAGCCAAAAATACTCAAGATTTTATTCACTCATTGAACTCTAATATTAAGATAATTACTGGAGTCAATTTGAATAAATTTGATGATAGTACTCCGACAGGCAGATTCCTAAATCGTTCAATTATATTAACAATTGAATAAATTTAAAGAATAATTGAAATTAAATGTAACATAAGCATAAGTATTTTCGTCTGTATTCATATAATTATTGATTTAGTCGCTATTGATATTATGGAGATTGTGGAATTCATATTTTGATTTTTACAGTAAAATTATTTAATTTAGTGTTCCGTAATATTGAACAAAAATGCCTAAAGCAAGCTATGATTAACCTTAATCAACGTAAATAAGGAAGAATAATTTGAATTGGATTAATGAGCTGAATGAAGAAGATAGGATACTTAAGGATCAACTATCTTCAATTGGCAAAATGCCTAAGCATATTGCCATAATTATGGACGGAAACGGCAGATGGGCTACTGAACGAAATTTGAATCGTACAAAGGGGCATCGCCAAGGTATCGAAACCGTTCGAGAAATTGTAAAAACTTCGTCGCAAGTGGGTGTTCAATATTTGACCCTATACGCCTTTTCCATTGAAAATTGGAAAAGACCTGCTATTGAAGTTAATGTATTGATGTCGCTTCTCGAACATTATTTGAATGCTGAGTTAGATGAACTACACAAAAACAACGTTCGCTTGTTGACAATTGGTAAAATTAGCTCTCTCCCGAAATCAGTTCAAAAATTACTTCACCATGCTTATGAAAAGACCAAAGAAAATACTGGCTTGACATTAACGTTAGCCCTCAGCTACTCAGGACGCTGGGATATAATGCGAGCTGTCCAAATGATAGCTTTAGATGTACGCCGAGGCAACATTTCACCCGAAGATTTAGATGAATCAATATTTTCGGATTACTTATCTACTAAAGATATGCCGGATCCGGATTTACTAATTCGTACAAGCGGCGAAATGCGATTAAGCAATTTCCTACTTTGGGAGATGGCTTATTCGGAAATATATATAACAGAAAAATATTGGCCCGAATTCAGAAGAGCCGATTTATATGAAGCAATCTTAAATTTCGTATCTCGCGAGCGACGTTTCGGCAAGACATCCGCACAGGTAAGCGACCCAAATTCACAAGTCAATGTATCCTATTTACAGAGAGTAGTAAATGCAATTAAATCGTAAGTTAATATTAATCTTCGTTTCAATGTTTTCGATGGCCTCTTTTTCAAATTTATCTGCTCAAATGCAACAGAATTATGTAATAGCAGGTATTGCGGTTGAAGGAAACAAATTTTCAGATGAATCAACAATCATCACATTAAGCGGATTGCGTCCTGGCGATAATATTACCTTGCCGGGCGATAATAAATTGCAATTAGCTGTTCGTAATTTATGGCAGAGAAAACAATTTTCTGAAATCGAAGTGAGAATAGATAGGATAACTCCAGTCGGAGTATTCTTGATAGTAAAAGTTAAAGAATTCGACAGATTGAATAAAATTATTCCTGTCGGTAATTCTGAAAAAGATAATAACGACATAGCAAAAGCATTTGGCAAGGTGCGTGGCGATATTATCTCTCCTTGGGATTTGTACGTAGCTAAAAGAGATATTAAAAAGGTTTATTCCGACGATGGTTTGTTATTTGCTAAAATTGAAATGCAAAAAATCGCAACCGATACTCCGCAATTTGCAAATGTAAAAGTAATTGTGGACGAAGGTGCTGCTTATTACGTTGAATCAATTGAATTCACCGGTAATTCGCATTTTTCAAATTCTGATTTAGCAGGAGCTTTCAGCGATACTCATACCAAACATTGGTGGCAATTCTGGAGATCTTCGAAATTTGATTTAAAAGAATATGCAGCCGATAAAATCAAACTAAATGATTTTTTCAAGCGTGAAGGCTATATTGATGGAGCTATTCTCAAGGATACTTTAATCTTCGATGATGCAAAACAGAAAATCCATTTACAGCTTACGGTAAACGAAGGTAGTAAATTCTACGTTCGTAATATTAAAGTAGAAGGCAATACAGTATTCCCTGAAGACGTTATTCTGAAAAGAGTAGATTTCAAAAAGGGCGATGTGTATGATCAAGAAAAAATGCAAATGAATATCTCGGTAAATCAAGAATTTAATGATGCACTTTCCTTATACAGTGATTATGGTTATATGTTCGCTGAAATTACTAAGGAAGAAAATCGTATCGGTACTGATAGTTTAGACGTAGTGCTGAAAGTACGCGAAGGTAGCCGAGTTAGATTCCGCCGTATTGATATAGAAGGTAATACTAAAACTAAAGATAAAGTAATTCGTCGCGAATTATTCACTCGTCCGGGAGATTATTTCTCTCGTTCAGCAATTCTAAGAAGTGTTAGAGCTTTGGGCGTACTTAATTATTTCTCGCCCGAATCATTGATGAAATTCAAAGTTGTGCCTGTCGATGACGAGAACGTGGATATCACTTATGCCGTCGCCGAACAATCAACAGAAACATTTAATGCTTCAGTAGGATTCGCTGGTAGCTTCGGAATTACCGGAGCGATTGGAATGTCGTTCAATAACTTCTCAATATTAGAACCATTAAAAGGTGGCGGCGGTCAAGTATTCAATTTCCAATGGGAATTTGGTCAGTCCAGTCGTTATCAATCAGTTTCCTTAGGATTTTCTGAGCCTTGGTTGTTCAACGATCCAACTACTATTGGATTCAATATATTTGACACTCGTTATAACTACGTTTGGAACTTCCGTCAAACCGGTATTGCGGTTAACATCGGACGTCGCTTGAAATGGCCAGATGATTATTTCCGTGCAGACTGGAATATCCGAGTAAAAGAAAATGATGTAGCCGAAGCAAGTTCTATGTATCGTGCAGGTAAATATACTGAAATTACTTTATCGCAAACAATCTCACGTATCAGTTTAAATAATACATTCTTCCCGACTTCTGGTTCTAGATTCACGTTTACCACTCAGTGGGCTATGGGAGCTGTAGGACTTGGAGCTACTGATTATTTTAAAACACAAATGAAATTTGAGTTTAATGAGCCATTGCTTCAAATGGACGGTTTGGATAAATTAGTGTTCTTTTTAAGCACAGAAATTGGCTATATAGAGAGTTTCAAATATAAAGATGCTATGTCGCCAATTGAGCTTTATAAAATGGGCGGTAACGGACTCGGAGCTTTCGGAGTAACACCATTGCGAGGCTATGCCGATCAAGCAGTTGGAGTCGCTGATGGCGGTCGAGTGATGGCTAAACACGTTGCAGAATTAAGATTCGCAGTTTCGCAATCGCAGATGCCGATATATGTATATGCTTTCGCTGAAGCCGGTAATGTATGGACTAATCTGAGCAAAGCAGATCCTTTTACACTTAATCGTTCAGCAGGACTTGGCATTCAGATGATGATGAATCCAATTGGTGTGATAGGATTCAGTTATGGTTATGGATTCGATAATCCGAATGACGCATTAAAACCAAGCGGATGGAAATTCTTATTCCACCTTGGTCAATAGATTTGAATGAATATTATAAATAATTTAAAATAAAATATTAGAATTTAGAAGGACAGAAAAATATGAAAAAATTAGGAATTTTATTAAGCATATTCGTCGCAGTAATTACACTTAGTTTTAGTGCCGCCAATGCTCAACAAGCTAAATCATTAAAATTGGGCGTTGTCGATGTAGAAAAAATTGTAAAAGAAATGCCTGAAGCTTTACAAGCTGATCAAATATTGAAAGATTTACAAAAATCATATCAAGATACTTTAGCCAGTATGCAGAATACTTTAATGCAAAGAGCAGATGCTTATCAGAAACAACGTTCGATGATGCCTGCCGATCAACAGAAAAAAGAAGAAGAAACTTTGAAAATGTCAGAACAAGAATTATATCGTTATAAAGACGCTAAATTTGCTGAAATTTCTGAAAAACGTGAATTATATCTTTCTCCAATTCGCAAAAAAGTAGCTGAAGCTATCGAAGCCGTTGCTAAAGATGAAACAATCAGTTTTGTATTCGATAAAGGTAATGGTAGCGTATTGTATTCAGAAGAAAAATCTGATATTACGTTCAAAGTAATTGATAAGATGAAAAGAGGATCTAAATAATTCGATTGTTTAATTTTTAAGGGGAACGCTCCGTTAATACATTATTTACATATTTTGTTTCACATTAATATTGAGTTCTATATGAAATACCTGAATTGTAAAACTGCAAAGCTATTTATAGCGGTGCTAATGTTGGGATTTGTTATGTCGAGTACTGCTTATTCTCAAAGAGTAGGATTTGTATCGTCTGACCAAATCCGTGAGTTGCTCCCCGATGCCAAGCAAGCTGATCAAAGATTGCAAACCATTATTGATGAATGGAAAAGAGAATTGAAGGAGCTTGATTTGCAAATTGATGCTAAGGTCTTTGAAATCCAGAAGAACAGATTAGTCTGGACTGAAGTAGAGAAAAGCCAAAACAATCTTGAATTAGAAGATTTGAAATCTCAGAGGATGGATTACGCTAAGGTTAAATATTCAGTCGGTGGCGAGTACGACCAAATCGTTAAAGCGATTTCGAAACCGGTAGAGGAAAAAATATTTGCCGCTATCCAAAAAGTTGCTGCTGAGGAAGGCTATGATATAGTATGGGATAAATCTTCTCAGCCTTTGTCTTACGTAAATTTCAAATATGATTTAACACTTAAAGTTCTGAAAGAATTAGGCGTGGATACCGAGCAGTTAGAGAAAGATCTTGATGATAAAATCAAGAAGGATCCGAGAAATAGCGAAGAAGCGAAATCAAAAGATACTCCTACTAAAAAGACTCGTAAAAGAAGAACGGAATTAGACAAAACAGACGAAAAACCTAACGTGGAAAATAATAAAACAGGTGTCGAAATTGCACCTGACGATAAACCAAAAGAAACTGAAGAAAAAAAATAAATGAAATTAGACAGTCCCAAGAGTATATTAGAGTTATCAATACTTTTAGAAGGCGTTGTCTTCGGCGATGAGAATATGATAGTCAATTCTCTGAATCGAATCGAAGATGCCGGAGCAGATGAAGTTACATTTGTCGCTGATTCTAAGTATTATCATTATTTGAAGGATACGCAAGCAGCTTGCATTATAGTATCAAGTGATTTTGATATTAAGATGTATCCCACTCTGAATTATATACAAGTTGACGATCCGAGGAAGACAATTAATCATCTTCTTAATTATTTAAACGAAATAATTAAAAGTAAAAAGTCAAGTTTTATTCATCCTAATGCAGTAATTGGCAACAATTGTACTATTGCTGGTAGTGCGTATATCGGTGCTAATTGTGTAATTGGCGACAATTGTATTATTAAAGATAACGCTGTTATTTATCCTGGCTGCGTGCTTTACGACAACGTTTGCATAGGCATCAATACTATATTAAATGCCAATGTCGTTTGCTATGATGATGTAGAAATTGGAGCGGATTCAATTTTGCATTCTGGAGCTGTAATTGGTGCCGATGGATTCGGATTTGAAGAAATGGACGATGGCTCGTATGTTAAAATTCCTCAGCTGGGCAATGTGCGAATTGGTAATAAAGTAGAAATTGGTGCAAATACTACTGTGGACAGAGCATTGCTTGGTTCTACTGTTATAGAAGACGGAGTGAAATTAGACAATTTAATTATGATTGCTCATAATGTTACCGTCGGCGAAAACACAGCTATGGCTTCGCAGGTGGGTATATCAGGTTCGACTAAAATTGGGAAACGCAATCGTATCGACGGACAAACTGGTATGGCTGGACATCTTAAAACGGCTGACGATGTTGTGTTATTAGCTCGTTGTGGTGTCGCTAAATCAATAGACCAAAAGGGTGCTTATTTCGGAGCTCCTGCTCGAGAAAGAGTGAAAGCATTTAGGATTGAAGCGGTAATAAACAATCTGCCTGAGTTGAAAAAAGAAATATTTGATTTGAATAAAAGAGTAAAAGAAATTGAAAACATAAAGAAAAGCGATTAATTTCGCTTTTTTTTTATAAATAATGTTAACTGAGGATATTATGAAAATATATAAAAAAGTATTATGTGTCGGATTATTTGCTTTAATGTCGAGTATTTCTTATTCGCAGAAGACTAATATTCAAATATTATTTACCAGCGACGAACACGGATGGATGCTTAATGAAGGCAAAAATGGCGGAGCCGCCGAAATGTACGAGCAATGGTTAACTCAGGACAGTATCAAATTTAAGAACACTCTGATATTAAGCGGTGGAGATAATTTCACAGGACCAGCTATTTCTACTTATACCAAAGGGCACGCCATGCTGGAGGTGATGAATGCTATGGGTTATCAATATAGCACCGTCGGCAATCATGAATTCGATTTTGGTCAAAATGAATTAGTGAAACTATTAGCAGAATCTAAATGTAGGTATATAGCTACTAATTTAAAATATGGTAAGAATGAAAACAAGTTGTCTAAAGATATTAAATTGTTCTCCGAGTTTGAAATTGATGGAGTTAAAATACTGATTATCGGTTTAGCGAATATGGAAACTCCTTCTTTATCTTCCGCAAAAAATATCCAAGGGCTTGAATTCGCTGATTATCTGAAGTCGATGCAGATGTTTAAAGATAAAATCAAAAATAATGATATTGCTATTCTGCTTACTCATCTTTGTGCTGATGAATTGAAAAAGATGGAGCCAAATTTAGTTAAAATGGGCTTCGACGTAATTACCGGTGGTCATTGCCACACTCCTGTCGCTGAATTAATTGATGGAGTGCCGATTATAGAAGGCAATCCCAATTTGCGAGGATATGCTAAAATTCCTATCGTATTTGATAAAGATTCAAAAAAGATCGTATCAATTTCCGCCGAACAAGTTCCGAATAATAGGCTGGCGAAAAATCCATTAATCGAATCTATAATCAATAAATGGAAAGATTCTACCGATAAAATATTATCTCAGCCTATTGGATATTGCGACAATGAAATTGCAAATCAAAGCCCTGAACTAATTAATTTAATCCTAAATTCTTGGCTGAAACAAATTCCAAATACCGATATTGCTATCACGAACAGAGGAAGTATTCGTCAGGGCATCCCTAAGGGCGATATTAAAATCTCAACGATTATGGGAATTATGCCGTTCGACAATGAATTAGTTACTGTCGAAATGTATGGTGCGGATATTAAAGAACTCATTACCAAGATGAAGCCGTTCGTAGCTGGGGTCGATGTTAATAATGACTTTACGCTCGACACAGGTTCGAAATTAATCGACAAAGCGAAATATAAAGTAATCGTGAATAATTTCATTTATAATGGCGGCGATAAATACGACTTTAAGTCCAAGTCGAAGCTAATATCAAATACGGGAATTAACATGCGAGAGCCGCTAAGAGAGCAGATATTGAAAGCTAAATCTTCGTGGAATCGTCCGATAAACAGTACTTTAGATAACAAACAAAAGTTCGAATAGAATGCTCGTTTTTATGTGTTATTTGAATAAAACTGCTCTAAAAATACGTAATTATCTTTAAGCAACTACTTAATATATAATACAGTATAAATGCTTTATTACTAACGTTTAACAGCTACGCTGTATAAGATTAATTCTTATCTTTACTCCGTAGGAGTTAAACGTTAGTAACTGAATAATCTTAGCCTACTTCCTCCCAACTCCGTATGCTAACCATTATACACATCTATTAGAGTTGTCATTCCTGCGGAACGAGTCTTCGAGTGGATGCAGGAAACCCTTCTTAGGGTTCAGCGTAGCTAATCTAAGCACTTGATAATACAAGCGAACTACCGACTATACTCAAAACTCTAAGACAATAGATTAGCTACGCTGAATCCGAAGACGTATTCCGGTATTTTGCTTCGCTGAATCATAAGAACGATTTGTTCGAAGACTCACAAAACCGGAATGACAGTATTTATCGGTATTGCCAAAG
>CAZIIZ010000069.1:0-9026 GCA_964539225.1 uncultured Hyphomicrobiales bacterium
ATCAAAATTAGGAATAAACGACAACTTTTGGAATTCATATTACGTAAAATTGGAAAAGTTTGGGATTAATGATGGAATAAAAACCATTGTTATTATATTTATTAAAATATCACAATGACTTGTCGTAAGTAATTCCAGTTTGTTCTGAGTAATTAATAGTAATTTTATCACCTGAAATAATTCTGCCGGAGAGCAGTTCAATCGCCAAGGTGTTCGTTACGTATTTTTGGATAGTTCTTTTCAAGGGTCTCGCTCCGAAATTCAAATCGAAACCTGTTCGAGCTAAGAATTGCAGTAGAGCCGGAGTATAGGTAATTGTTATATTATTATCCGAACTGCGTTTAGTTAATATATCTAATTGCAATTTCGCTATTCTTACTATCTCCATTGGTGTCAGAGGATTAAATATCACAACTTCGTCGATTCTATTCAAGAATTCAGGTCGCAATGTTTTTTTGAGCAAATCGAACATCTCAATTTGAATTTCTGCTAAAATTCTAACTTTATTGCTTGGGCGGATGCCATTAATTTTTTTACTAATTATTTCGCTTCCCAAATTAGAAGTCATAATAATAATTGTATTTTTGAAATTGACTGTTCTGCCCTTGCCGTCAGTTAATCTGCCGTCGTCTAATACTTGCAATAGAATATTGAATACGTCGGGATTAGCTTTCTCAATTTCGTCTAATAATACTACTGAATACGGTCTTCGGCGAATAGCTTCGGTTAACTGTCCGCCTTCGTCGTAGCCGACATAACCCGGAGGAGCTCCGATTAATTTAGATACTGAAGATTTCTCCATATATTCGCTCATATCTATGCGAACGATTGAATATTCGTCGTCGAATAAATATTCAGCTAAGGCTTTCGCCATTTCCGTTTTGCCGACTCCTGTAGAGCCGAGAAAAATAAATGACCCTATCGGTCGATTAGGGTCTTGCAATCCCGCTCGAGAGCGACGGACTGAATTGGCGACTGCTATAGTAGCATCGTCCTGACCAATTACTCGTTCGCGAATTCTGTCTTCGATTTGTAATAATTTGAATCGCTCCGATTCTAGCATTTTGTTAACCGGAATTCCTGTCCATTTGGATAGGATTTCTGCTATATCTTCTGCGTCAACTTCTTCTTTAAGCATTTTGCCATCAGCTTGTAGGAATTGCAATTTCTCGGTAGCAGTTTTTAATTCGCTTTCTAAATTATGAATCACTCCGTAACGAAGTTCTGCAACTTTTGCCAAATTGCTTTCACGTTCGAAAATTTCTGATTGGCGTTTCGCAGATTCAATTTTTTCTTTATTGCTTTGAATGATTTGGATACAAGCCTTTTCTGCTTGCCATTTATCATGTAAATTAGCTTGCTTGAATTTCAAATCTTGAATTTCTGCATCAATTTCTTCTAATCGCTTTACAGTATTTTCTTTAGAAATTGATTTATCCATAATTATAGCTCCGAATTATTTGTTTTTTTTGATTATGCGACAGCCCGCATTTCTACTAACATTATACACATTGTCGCCAATACCGATGAATACTGTCATTCCGGTTTTGTGAGTCTTCGAGCAAATACCGGAATCTAAAATGCTGTGATTCAGAACATATTGCGAAATAGCAAGTATTATCAAAGACATAGATTAACTACGTTGAACCCAAGGAAGGGTTTCATACATCCACTCGAAGATTCGTTCCGCAGGAATGACAAGTCGGTAACGATTTCAATGTGTATAATGATTAGCATTTCTACTAATATTATACCGCTATTTGGTGGAAGATTATCTGAACTTTGATTTCTATGATTAATGTGTTCAAGATTTAGTTCTCTTAATCAACTTAAATCACAAAAATAACTGTTCAGACAATCGGATTCCAGCTTCCACTATTATTTTTGCAATCAGCTTGACACAAAAATAATGTAATAATATACCGCAGGACTAATCTTCTGAGTGATTCGGAATAGATTTCATCTCATATTCTAAAGCATTTGCCGACCACAGTAATTTATTTCTTAGCAAGTCATAGTACGAGCTATTAAGCGGTTTTATCATCTTTACTCTTAATTTCGATTTCTTGATAATGATTTCGACCCCATTAGCTAAGTCATAATTAGTTTGACCATCGGCGGCTAAATTAGCAATTCCCGTATGCGAATTAACTTTGATTTTCACTTCTATTGAATCCGGCAGTACCAGAGGACGAAGCGTCATCGAATGCGGAGAAATCGGAGTGATGCAAATTACTTCAGTCGAAGGCACAATTATCGGACCTCCGCAAGATAAGGAATATGCTGTCGAACCGGTCGGAGTCGAAATTATCAATCCGTCGGCTCGATAATTAGCTACCAAATGTTCATTAGCAAATGCTGAAACAGTCAGCATCCGAGACGATCCCTTTTTCTCTACTACAAAATCATTCAGAGCGTAAATAATTTCGCCATTCAATTCCGTTTCAAATACTACTCTATCTACTACTCGATAATTTCCATTTAAAAGTTGGTCAATTGACGTTTCTAATTCGTTGATAGGAAATTCTGCGAGAAATCCTAATTTCCCGACGTTCAATCCCATTATTGGTATATCTTTTTGAATTAGTAACCTTGCGGCAGAAAGCATAGTGCCGTCGCCGCCGAAAGATATTACTATATCAGCAAATTTATCAAATTCATTTGGTTTTAAGCATTTAATTTTTTGTGAAATTTCAGCAGGAAATGATGCTAACAATTCCTCCGACGCACAACATTCTGCTCCCTTTGCGATTAATAATTTAGCTGCAATTTCAGCATATTTAAAAGCATCCGGTTTAGTAGAATTTTCAAATAGTCCAATTTTTTTCATCTAAGACTTTCAGTACAATCATAAAAACCCAAAATTAGTAAAATTTTATCAGAATACTCAAAAAAATATTTTCAAAGCTGTCTAATACTGATAATAATATAGACGAATATCTTTTGATTTTACTAACAGTCTGGCGAAAAAGTAAAAAAACTGGTAATTCAGAGGTCAAAAAGAAAACTACGCTTTCACTAAAACGAAATGACAATATCGCAATTGACTCAATTTTGTAAAAATAAATAACAAAATTGAATCAAATCTAATGGATAGCCGTATAGAACGATTTTAATACACGAGATAAATTATTATGTTAAAAACTGCGTTGATGTCCATCGGCGACGAAATCCTGATAGGACAAATATTGAACAGCAATTCTAAATGGATAGCTGACAAACTTACTCCGATTGGCTGTAGTGTCGTTAAGATATCAACTATTGGCGACGGAGTCGATCAAATAATTAGCGAATTAGACTCACTTTTGGAGATTTCTGATTTGCTGATTATCACAGGCGGGCTCGGTCCTACGCACGACGATATTACCAAACAGGTGCTTTGCGATTACTTAGGCGACGAATTACAAATCAATGACCAATGGATGCTGAAGTTAGAAGAACAATTCAAAAATCGCGGTTGGGCACTTAGCGATAGAAATAAAGAACAAGCCCTAATGCCTTCACGCTCCAAATTGCTTTACAATCGCATTGGTACTGCTCCCGGTATGCTGTTCGAGCATAATGGCAAACATATTATCTCGATGCCGGGCGTTCCGCAGGAAATGGAGTGCATAATGAATGAATCTGCACTTCCGATAATCCAAGATATTGTAAAAAATTCATCCAGTGAAGTAACGCTATATAAAAATATTCAGACTCATGGCATCGGTGAATCGACTTTAGCCGATAATCTTGAGTTGAGTGAAGAATTCCTTGCTAACAGCAGTTTGGCTTTTCTACCGTCGTTTAGAGGCGTAAAATTGCGTATTGGGGCGTTCGGACAGAATTACGATTCAGCCGTTGCTGAAATGCAGAGAATTTCCGAATATATTATTGCTCGATGCGAACCTTATATAATCAGTTTAGACGAAACTCCATATCCCGAACTTTTAGGAAATTTACTAAAAGCTAAAGGCAAAACTATTTCGGTAGCCGAATCTTGCACAGGTGGATTGCTCGGAGCGGCACTGACTTCTATAGCTGGAAGCTCTCAATACTTTATCGGCGGGATGTTAACGTATTCCAACGAATCGAAGATAAATAATCTCGGAGTGCAGTCAGATATTATTGAAAATTTCGGTGCTGTGAGCGAGCAATGTGCTAACGCAATGAGCAGCCGGGTTAGAAAACTATTCAATACTGATTATGGTATATCTATCACTGGAATAGCCGGACCGGACGGCGGATCGTCCGAAAAACCCGTCGGCACTATTTGGATGTCGATTTCGGACGAAAATGGCGAAGAAGCATACGTGCAAAATTTTGGTAATGCTCGCGAAATGTCTCGAGATAGAGCCGTGCAAACTGCATTAGTTCGATTGATTAAGAAAATTAAAAATCAAAACATATAAACGAATACGCAATATTTAATCTACATAGCTATCCTATTGCTGCAAAGGAATGGGATAGCTATGCCATTATTGATACCAAATTGCGTTTAAAGATAGTAAATCCCAAAAATTTCAAATTTTACGTAATATTAATTCCAAAGGTTGTCGTTTATTCCCAATTTTGATACTTACACTATTATATGGCGTAAGCTATTTTACAAGAATGCAACTTCTACGGAGTTGGCATCAAACGACGGAACTACTATGTTACTAACGTTTAACAGCTACGCTGTATAAGATTAATTCTTGTCTTTACTTCGTAGGAGTTGCACCGTATTTGTCTGAAAATCTATGACCATATTAATAATGTCTAACTCTTGATACACGAACTTGAAAAAACAAATTTACGTAATATTAATAATAGTGATCAAGACTACTAATCGTGTTATTTATTAGTATTTACTTAAAGATAATTACGTGTTTTTAGAAAAGATTAGGATCGAAATCTAAAAGACATTACAATAAACAGAAATCGAATATGCTTTTCTTGTTATCATTTACCCCCATATTTCAAATGTTTCTTCATACCTCTCAAATTTGTCATTGGATTATCCAAATAAAAGTATTATATTTGTGAAGATTAAAATGTTATTACCAATAATCATAAGAGACGTGAAAATGTTACAGTATAGAATTAAATGTATTATCGTATGTATTTTTTTGCTCATAATTTCTAACAATTCTTATGCTACCAAGCCGATTACAATACCGGAAATTAAGCAATGGAATGATACGCAAGGGAACTATATCTACTCTAAGAATATTCAAATTGTTGTTGATCCGCAATATCAATCAGTATTAGAGCCAATCGCAAATACATTTGCTCAAGACTTAGAATTGTTGAACAAATCCAATCCTAAAATTATCAACGGATCTACCGTTAACAAAGGTGATATCTTTCTAACTATGAATTCAAAAAAAACAGAAATTGGCGAAGAAGGTTATACTTTAGAAATTAACGAATCTATAAAAATAAATGCAGTTTCTGAAAATGGAGTATTTTATGCTACTCGTTCCATTATCCAAATGCTTAAACAAAGCGATAGTGTTCAATGCGGGAACGCAATAGATTATCCGGATTATCCGGAAAGAGGGATTATGCTGGATGCCGGCAGAAAGTATTACTCAGTCGAATGGATTAAGAATCACCTAAGAGAAATATCATATTTAAAAATGAATGTTTTCCATTTTCAAATATCTAATTTTACTGGCTTTCGATTGGAATGCGAATCATTCCCACAAATTCGTTCCGCACAATATTATACAAAATCTGAAATCCAAGAAATTTTTGAATTAGCCAAACAATATCATATTGAAGTAATTCCTGAAATCGACATCCCAAATCACATGTCTGCAATTTTGGAACATTTTCCTCAATTTCAAATTCATAAGAATAATGGCGAATCAATTGGAGACTGTTGTCTTGATTTTACTAGACCTGAAGTTAGAGAATTTATCGCTACGTTAATTAACGAATATTGTGCGTTGTTTCCCGGAAAGTATTGGAACATGGGAGCAGATGAATTCCTTAGTAATTATTCAGAATTACCGCAATTCGAAGCTTTTGCAAAAAATAAATACGGTGAACAAGCCAAACCCAAGGACGCTTTTGTTGATTTCGTTAATTGGGTGGATAGCTTAGTGAAAACTAAAAACAAAACTCTTCGAATTTGGAATGATATTTTTAATGATCAAGAAAAAGATCCTATGACTGTCGATCTAAATAAGGATATTATTGTTGAATATTGGATAGGAAATTCTAATCCACAAATGATAGCAGACAAAGGGCATAAATTATTAAACACAAATTCTGATTATCTTTATTACGTCGTGGGCAATGGATGGAGACCAAACAAAGCATGGATGATTAAGGGATGGAATCCACAAATTTTCCAAAAAGAAAGAACAGTAGAGCCAATGGAAAGCATTTTAGGAGGGAAAATTTGCATTTGGGCTGACATTGAAGATGCTCTTACTGAAGTGCAAGTAGCTAAAGAATTAAGTCCTTCGCTTCGAACATTAGCCCATAGGACTTGGAATGCTAATCAAATTGATACAAGTTATGCCGAATTTGAACAAAAGATAAAAATAATAGGACTTGCTCCAGGTGTAGAATTCCCAAAAATACCATTGCCAAACGATTTAGCTTTATATAAAAGAGTTGTAGTTTCTTCGCAAGAGAAAAATACTACTAATTTTCCATTAAATGTAGTCGATGGAGATTATGATACTCGCTGGTCAAGTGATTATGTAGATACTGCATGGATTTATGTTGATTTAGAGAATGTTTATAATATTACTCGAGTCAAATTATTTTGGGAATATTCTTTTGCGAGAGATTATCAAGTCCAAGTATCAAATGATTCAGCTAATTGGACTTCAATCGCAGATATGAAGAACAATAGTGGCGGTGTTAATGATTTCAGGCATTTAAATGGAAGTGGCAGATATGTCAGAATATATTGCACAAAACGCAATAATGATTGTGGAAATTCTCTATGGGAATTTGAAGTGTATGATTCGACTCGAACAAATATAATAATTGAGGACAAACTCCCGATTTCAAATAATCTAACAATTATGCCCAATCCATTTTATTCTGAAATTTTGATAAATATTGCAGTTCCTCAAAATAATAACAACGTGTCTGTAGCTATCTACGACTTAATTGGCAACAAAATTGAACAGATTGCCAATCAGCAAATGCTTAAAGGCAATTACACTCTGAATTGGAAGCCAAAATCAATCGGACCCGGCAATTATATTATCGTTGCTCAAATTGGTACTGAATCAGAATTTAAAAAAATAGTGTACTTAGGAGAATAAATTATCAATACTACTATTTTAATAATCTAGAATCATTCTTTCAATATCTTCGGTAAGCATCATAATCTTGCCGAAGATTTTTTTTATTTATCCGATTCCAAGGCATACAAAATATAATTATTTACTCAATCAAACCATCTCTCATTCGGATAATTCTCTCGGAGCGAGCGGCTACTTCGTCGCTGTGGGTGGCTATGATAAAAGTTATCCCCATTTGTTTCCGCAAATTAGAGATAATGTCTAACACATTCAGTGAATTAGTTCTGTCCAAATTTCCGGTTGGTTCGTCTGCCATCACTATTTTGGGTTCATTGATTAATGCACGAGCGATAGCGATTCTCTGCTGCTCACCGCCGGAAAGCTCCATTGGTTTGTGCGATTCGCGAATGTCTAAGTCAATAATTTTGAGCAATGATTTCGCTTTGTCTTTTGCTTTCTTGTACGAATCGCCTGCTATCATCGCCGGAAGCATCACGTTTTCAATTGCGGAGAATTCCGGCAATAAATGATGAAATTGGAAAATGAATCCTAGATATTTATTGCGAAATTTCGAGATTTCTCCGGTATTCATTTTGGAATAATCGAAATTATTTCCGTCGATATTCAGCAACACTTCGCCACTATCCGGCGTATCTATACTGCCGAGTATATGTAAAAGCGTCGATTTGCCCGCACCAGAAGGTCCCACAATTGTAACGAAATCGCCGCCGGATACTTCGAGGCTTACTCCTTTTAAGACCGGAGTAGTCTTCTGCAATTTAGTATACGACTTTATTATATTTTTAGCTGTTAGTTGCATAAGGTTGGGTGTGTCGATTATTTTGTGATAAAAATAATATCGGAATAGCAAACATAACTATGCTCTCTACCTTTATACGAAAACTCAATTTTAAGTTCGTCAAGACTTCGATTTTGGAAATACTCTAAAAATAAATTTATTTTGGGAGTTAATAACTCGATATTTCTTTTTAATTTCCAAGAATTATTAAAGTCGTCCAAATCAACTAAGACAATAAAGAGCCTGTTTTCTGCTCCGAATCTCATCTCGCCTTGATTCTCATATAGCCAAGTTGCTAATAATTTTGGATTGGATTTCGCATCGTTTAAAATTTTGAGTTTTTGATTTTTCAATGTGGCTAAAACTCTATCACAAAACTCATCAGATTTATCTTTCATCTTTTCGGTAATTTCATAGATAATATCTGCTTCTTTAGCATTTTTATCATAATTTATATTTGCTATTTGGGCATTTTGCTTTAGAAATGATAATTCATTTTGTAATCCGTTTTCTTTTCTTTTTTGCCTTATGTATTCGTTTGGCAAATAAGTAACCTTCAAATCAAAAGGAATATCATTAATCAAAAAATCGACGCTTTTCACCTGACCAACTGTAGGTAAAACTGACGGGTGAGATTTGAAGATATCCTCTATTAATATACTTGACCAATGATTATACCAACTATTTAACACATATCCACGTACTGCTGAACTGATCTCTGTATCAAATTTAGTTTGTAACAAATCATAAGAATTGCAGTTTTTTACGTATTTACTTACTAAATACTTATCGAGTGAATTATTATAATCGCCACCCCAATCAAACTTTTTTAATTTATACAATGATGATTTAAAGTAAAATGTATATTGAATTATAAAATCATTTTTTTGTTAATAATTTTTAAATAAAGATAAGGTTGAAATCATGAAAAAATTAAATTTATTTTTGATTTTTTCTTTGATAGTTTTAGCAACTTCTAATGGATATGCTAC
>CAZIIZ010000070.1:0-8996 GCA_964539225.1 uncultured Hyphomicrobiales bacterium
CGGCGAATCATTGGGAGCAAGTGTATTGAGAATAGCCGGAGGAATATTCACTAAAATTGCAGACATCGGCTCGGACTTGATGAAAATCGAATTCAAATTGAAAGAAGACGACCCATGCAATCCGGGCGTAATTGCCGATTGCACAGGCGACAATGCCGGAGACAGCGTAGGACCGACAGCAGATGGATTCGAGACTTACGGCGTTACCGGAGTAGCTTTAATCAGCTTTATCGTGCTTGCGGTGTTCCCCGAATATCAAGCGGAATTAATTACTTGGATATTCGTGATGCGTATCGCTATGATTATCACTTCGCTTGTAGCATTTTGGCTAAATGGAATTATCAGCAAATTGAAATACAGCAATGTCGATGATATGGACTTCGAGAAACCATTGTCGTCGTTAGTTTGGATTACTTCGATTTTATCAATTATCGCTACATTTGCGATTAGCTATTGGCAATTAAGCGGTGGCGATAACGCTCTCGGAGCGAGCAATGCGTGGTTGATTCTGTCGATAATAATTTCCTGCGGCACTCTCGGAGCGGCATTAATTCCAGAGTTCACAAAAATATTCACCAGCCCGAAGGCAAAGCATACTTGGGAAGTAGTGAATGCTTCTCGCGAAGGCGGAGCTTCTCTGACGATTTTGTCCGGCTTAGTATCCGGCAATTTTAGTGCATTTTGGCAGGGCATGGTTTTCCTTGGCTTGATGTTCGCCGCATTTATGGCAAGCACGCACACACTAAGTCAATTTATGAGCTATGAATCAATTTTCGCATTCGGATTAGTAGCATTCGGATTCCTCGGAATGGGTCCGGTTACAATCGCCGTGGATAGTTACGGTCCGGTAACGGATAATGCACAATCTATTTACGAATTATCAATGATAGAAGAAGTGCCGAATATTAGTTACGAAATAGAAAAAGAATTCGGCTTCACTCCGAACTTCGACACCGCTAAACATTACTTAGAAGCGAACGACGGAGCCGGAAATACATTCAAAGCTACGTCGAAGCCTGTATTAATCGGTACGGCAGTAGTCGGAGCTACTACTATGATATTTTCGCTAATTCTCGTGCTTCGTGATACTTTCGGCATAGCTCCCGAATCATTTTTAAACTTACTGAATCCATATACAATTCTCGGATTTATCGCCGGCGGAGCTGTGATTTATTGGTTCTCCGGTGCATCAATGCAAGCAGTAACTACCGGAGCATTTAAGGCTGTGCAGTTCATCAAGAAGCATATTGATTTATCCGAAAATTCCGGAGCGGCTTCAATTGAGAACTCTAAAGAAGTAGTCAAAATTTGCACACAATATGCTCAAAAGGGTATGTTCAATATATTCATCGGAGTATTTTCGTTTGCATTGGCTTTTGCATTTTTCTCGGCTTCGTCTGCATCCAATCCGGCTCCGGCTTCATTTTTCATTAGTTATTTGATTTCATTAGCCGTGTTCGGATTGTATCAAGCTATGTTTATGGCGAATGCCGGAGGTTGCTGGGACAATGCCAAAAAAATAGTAGAAGTCGATTTGAAAGAAAAGGGTACTCCATTGCACGATGCTACTATCGTCGGCGATACCGTGGGCGATCCATTCAAGGACACAAGTTCTGTATCGCTCAATCCTATCATTAAATTCACCACTCTATTTGGTCTATTAGCTATGGAAATCGCTATCGTGCCGCAATTCGTGGAGATAGCTCCATATATAGGCGGAGTATTTTTCGTGATAGCATTAGTGGCTGTGTGGCGTTCATTCTATGCGATGAGAATTCCCGAAAGAGTGTAAGTTGTTTTATTATCCCCACCTTCCGAAGGATTAAGAAACCTTTGGAAGGTAGGGGTATTTTTTAACGAGTTGATATTATTGATTTCACAAACAAACGATTCGTGCAACTAAAATGACAAATCTTGCAATAAAGTTTACATTGATTGTTCTGTCATATCCATTAGTGAACCTATATTTTTCAATCTTATTTTTCCAGCTTCAATAGAAACGCCAAATTTACATTGAATTTCATATAACAAGTTCATGGCTAAAAGTCTGTTGCATGGTTGATTATCCAAATATAAGAAGTTTTTATGAATACGCTCCTTTATAAAATACTCTTTAATTAAGCATCTTAAAGGAATTATTGGTAAAAGCAGTTTTGATGCAAACATATTAGCTTGTAGCTCCATTCTTTTATTAATTTTATCCGACACTTCACTTTGAAATACTGTTTGTTCGTTATCATAATTATCTCGAATAAATTCTTTTAATAATTTAGAATGTAATATTAAATGTCCCACTTCGTGTGCGAATGTAAATCTCCAACGATAATCATCTTCTATCAGTTTAGAATCAATAAATATTCTTACGGGATTGAACGAAATTTTCCCTAAAATTTTTTGCTGATTATACATATCTAAATTTGTGTCAAAGATAAAATCAACTTTGTATTTCTCCCTTAAAAAATTAATTAATTCTTCGATACACAATTTATCATTTCTATAAATATATATAGGCAGTTGTTCAATTTCACTATTGATTTCCTCTTCGGATCTATAAGGAATTTTTACAAATTCTTGTATATTTTCAAATCTATCCAGTACTCCCAAATGAATCAATAAATCAGGTAAATTCTCAAAACAATTACAATTAGAATACGCAAAAAAACTTTTATTGGAACAAGTAGAAAGTAAATTATCAATCATGTCCAATGTATAATGATTAAATGTCTTATCAATCCTATAATTTATCCAATCAAATTGATTTTTAGTATTTATCAAACACAGACCTACATTATTTGCTCTGGCTAAGTCTAAAACACCTTTTTGAAATTTTGTTCTTGAAGCAATAATCCCTTTATGAGCTCCAATTTCGTCCATAACTGAACGTAAAACTCGTATCTTATCAACAGAAATTGTAGATTGATAATTTTTACATTCAATAACTGTTAATTGGGAATAGTGTTTTGCATTTGGTAGAAAAGTTTCAATAGAAATATCAACGATTATCTCGTTATTCGTTTTGTTGGATTTATACTTTTTTTTCCGAAATATTTGGCTATTCTTACCTGAGATGAAAAACTCTTCTTTGTTAAGTAATTCATTGATTATTTCGAATACTTTTAATTCAAGTTCATCACCTTTTTGGGTCGTATTTGTTGTATTCATTATTTTTTTAGAGAATATTACTGTATTTTTTATATAGCTATAAATATTATATTAAGATTATTTTGCTCAATTTACTGTTACGATTAACATTTATCTATAGTGTAAAAGTATATTTTTACAAACTTCTTACAATTAACTTAAACGAAGCTATACCGCAATCAACTGTATTATTTATTAATATGTCTGCTTTTACTTTTTTTGAATGTTTTCTGAAGCATTCTTGCCATTCATCATCAGATTTCAGGATTTTATAATTATTTTCCATGTCAGTAACATCTAAAAATCCGAGATACATAAGCACTACCGGAATTCCGTGATTAGCTAACCACCAAGCATGAGCGATTCTATTAGACAATTGATAGCATTTGTCCCGATAAATTGCAATTCCTGGATATTGGGTATCAATCGCTGAATTAGCCTCTTCAATTGCAATTTCTATCGTTTTGTGATTTAACTCTGACTTTGAATTGTCAGATTTGGCTTGCGGAGATGGTTTCCCAACTTCTTCTAATTCTCTGCAATGAGCTTTTGCTTCAACTAATAATAAGCCTTTTTCGCCATTAATTTGGCAAGTAGATATAATGTCCCAGTTAGGAGTTGTTCCATTATATTTCACCCACCAGTCTGAAATACCCTTGCTCAATTTTTCATCAAAATTATACTTTAGAAAGTCTTTCAGTTCAGATTCTTTAGGATGAGAATATCCCTTGGGCATCCAATTGTCCCAATCCGAAATTTTTGCAGATGTTCCACTTAATAACGAATTAATCTTTGTTAGAAAATCATTAGAATCAACTAAATCAAGAACAGCTTTTTTACTACCTTTTAAAATCGACATAATATTATCTCCGAATTTGATTAAAAATTCCTATCCTACAAATCTAATAATATTATCCGCAATTACCAAGCATAACAAGCAAATACATTGTGGAAAAAATCCATCCTAACCTCGAAGAGGTTAAATGTTTATAGAAATGGAATTTAGTAAGAATATTCGACTCCGCAGGAGTCACACCGACTGCTAATTTCAAATGCTATAGATATATTATCCCTGCGGGATAAAAGAAAATCAAATGAGATTTGATAATAAATTTCAGCAAAATACCAACAAATCCGTACTAATTGAAGTTTGTCACATTTTGTGATAATCTCCACATCTTTTCCCTGTTATCCTAAATTTCCTATCCTACAAATCTAATAATATTATTCGCAATTACCAAGAGGAACAAGAAAATACATTGAGGGAAACATCTATCACAACTTCAAAGAATCAAACTCATTGTTCTTTGATTCGGTTTTCAACATCCATTCTTTTGTGCAAAATTCTGATAATTTCAATCACATCATCATTTGACTTCCTAAAGTAAATCAAATGAGATTTCACCTTCACTACTTTATATCCGGTTCTAATATAATCAGCATTGCGGCTCAACTCATAGTGGTTTACAGTAAATTCGATTTCATCAATAATCAAGCGGTGGTATTTATCTGCTTGTTCTATTGACCATTTTCTATATGAATAAAGCCAAATGCTTTCCAAATCCTCAAGTGCTTTTCCACTTATTCGATACTTTGGAGTCATAGATATTTGCTGTGTAATTCTTCAAGATGTTTTTTGGCATCGAAATTGTCAATCATTGGGCTGTTTTCGCCTACAATCAATGCGTTCCGCAACTCGGACAATTTGTTTTCTTTCGACTCCAATAGGCTTAGAGCAGCACGAACGACATCACTTACCGAACTGTACTTACCGGAATTCACAGAACGACTGATGAACTCTTCAGAGTGTGGCTCTAATGCAATTGCTATATTTCTTCCCATTTTAATTATTTCTTATAGTTCTAAATTTAACTATTTAATCAATATTATCACATCCTACAAATCTAATAATATTATTCGCAATTACCAAGCGGAATGAAGATTTAATAAAGCTAATTTCAAGGCATTCTATTTACTAAATTCTAACTTTCTACTCATTTCTTCTTCGATTTCTTCTATGCTCGGCAGACTGCTTTTCAATTTATTGGGTAAAAATTCAAGTAAGTTCAAAATTTGTAGTAGCTTTGCCTTGGCGTTCGTGCAATTTGCTTTTTATCATTTCAATTAGAGTGTCCTTGCTCCAACCATTGATGATAATCTGACTCATATACCACAATCGAATTGGTATATCTTTAATCTTTTCTAATAAAATTATGTGGTGCGTCCAAGGAACTTTTAGGAAGTCATGTATCGGATAATCTACGTTTTAAATTTTTGCCACTGGCGGTGGCAAAATTTCAGTAGAACTATTTTCTGCTATTAACAATGGATATAAACTTTTTGCCACTGGCTGTGGCAAAAATGAAATGGTGTTATATTCAATATAGAACGTAACCATTCTTGAAATATTTCGAGCGGAAAATCCCTTCACTTCCGCCAATTCATTCTTTAAATCTCGAGCTAATCGAGGGATAACTCCGGCTCCCCAGCCTTCGGTTTGCTGACGTTGGTTTATCATTTTGCCAATATCCCAATATGCGGCAAGCATTTCTGCATTCGCCGATAGACTTGCTCGCACTTGCCCCTGACGTACTCGAGCTTTAATATCCGAAATCAAATCTTGATAAATTGTAATCTCTTCCATACTAAGAACTCTTTATATAATATTGAGAATATGACAACATACATTGTATTGCGAATCTAATAATATTATTCGCAATTACCAAATTGTGAAACTGCAAGTTTCCTTTTTGAATCAGTTGCTATATCCAATTGGGAAACGGGTGGTTTCCCAATTGAATATGTGGAATATTCTTTACAGAATTGAACCATGAATTTCAGATTTCTTTCTGTGAATCCTTTCACTTCCGCCAATTCATTCTTTAAATCTCGTGCTAATCGAGGGATAACTCCGGATCCCCAGCCTTCGGTTTGCTGACGTTGGTTTATCATTTTGCCAATATCCCAATATGCGGCAAGCATTTCCGCATTCGCCGATAGACTTGCTCGCACTTGCCCCTGACGCACTCGAGCTTTAATATCCGTAATCAAATCTTGGTAAATTGTAATCTCTTCCATAATATCAACTCTTTATAAAATATTGAGAATTTGATAACATATATTGTATTGCAAATCTAATAATTTTATTACGCATTACCAAGCTAAGAATTGTTGATTTTATGCGAAAAAGATCTATCCCAAATTAGATGAGATCTAATATAAATGAAAATTGATATGTCGGTGGAATTTCGAATATTCAATAAGCTACACAAACCGCAAAAATTTATAGCGACCAATGCATAATATCTGCGGGATTATAAGAAAAACGAGATAAATTGTTGAGAAAATTCATAAATTCTCTCAACTAGCTAATCTGAAATCCTAAACACGATAGTTAATCAAGTTAATCCAATAAATCAAAAGTGCAGATAATCTTTTATTTTGAAAATAACGAAACATATAAGCCAAGAAATTACGATGTTAATTGAAATAATAAAGAAATTATAGCTAATTATTGGCAGAATTTTTATAATTTTGCAGTAAATAAAAATTTAGTACATTAATAAGAAATAAAGACTAAATATGATAAGAAGTATGACCGGCTTCAGTAAAGCCGAAGTTAGCGAAGAAGGGATTGCAGTAACGATAGAGCTAAAAAGTCTAAATGGCAGAAATTTAGATATATCAGTTAGATTGCCACGCAATTTAAATCATAAAGAGATTGAGCTGAGAGATATTTTGAAAAAAAATATTTCGAGAGGCACGCTTAGTATTAGTATTAACATACAGAGAACTGAATCGGCTCAAGCATTTAATTTCAATAAAGAAGCCGCAAAAGCATGCTATGAAGCATTGAATGAATTCCGTGGCGAAATGAAGTTGAAAGAAACAATTAAATTGGAGCATGTACTTCACTTTACCAATAATTTCCCTCAACCTGAGCAAACTGATGACTCAGAAAATGAATGGAAAGTGGTAATGAAAGCGTTGAAAAATGCTGTGATTCAGATTAACAAAATGAAGATGAACGAAGGTCAGCAGATTTCAAAAGATATGCTTGCCAGAATGAAGAAAATCGGCGGAGTAATTGATAAAATTGAATCTATTAGCACTAATAAAATCCCAGAAGAACGCGAAAAATTGCGTCAACGTGTGGCACAATTATTCGATAGTGATGAAATTGATGAGCATCGTATTCAGATGGAATTAGTTCTAATCGCTGATAAATTAGATATATCCGAAGAATGCGTCAGAATGCGTTCGCATATTAAATTCTTCTTTGAAACTTTCAAAGAGCAAGAGCCAATCGGCAGAAAGATTAACTTCTTGATGCAGGAAATGAACCGCGAAGTCAATACTATCGGTTCTAAATCTAACGACACAGAAATTGCTCACTTAGTAGTAGCTGTAAAAGAAGATTTAGAAAGAATTCGCGAGCAAGTGCAGAACTTAGAGTAATCAAAAATTTATAATTACATCCGTAATTATAAAAGTATTATTACGAAAAAGGAATTTGAGACATACTCAGATTCCTTTTTTGCTATTAAATTGTACGCTACTGGCAGTAACTCAATCAAAATACAGTAAATCCGCTAAAATTTCCTTATATTTGCATACTGTAAATTATAATAATATATTGGATATAAGATGAAACAAAACGAAATAATCGAATTAGACATAGATTCATTGGCTTTCGGCGGTAATTCTGTAGCTCGCTCCGAAGGAGCAGTTTTTTTTATTAAGTTTGGGGTGCCGGGCGATAGAGTTATGGCTACGATTACTCGCAAGAAAAAAAGTTATCGCGAAGGAATTATCGAAAATGTGATTCAAGCAAGTCCGCACAGAGTAGATGCTCCATGCCAATATTTCGGCAATTGCGGCGGATGCTCTTGGCAGAATGTCGAATACAGCGAGCAAGTAAATCAGAAAAAGCAAATCGTGCTTGATTCGTTAATCCGAATCGGCAAGTTAGATATAGAAAAAATTTCTGAACCATTAGCGTCTCCACTAATTTTCAATTATCGCAATAAAATGGAATTTTCGTTCTCAGCTTCTCGCTGGTTAACTAAAGATGAAATATCCGACGAAAACAATGAGATTAAAAACAAGAATTTTGCTTTCGGACTTCACGCTCCGGGCAGATTTGATAAAGTGTTGGACATCGACACTTGCTTATTGCAACACGAAAGAGCTAATCAATTATTCTCTGCTTTGAAAAAAGCATCCGAAAAATCCAATTGTACTGCGTATAACCACGTCGAGCATAAGGGATTTTTCCGTAATTTCTTGATACGCTATTCGTATTCAAATAATCAAATTATGGCTATGTTGATCACAAACGCTGTGAAGAGCGATAGAGACAAAGCGTTTATGGAATATTATCGCAAAGAATTCTCTAAATTATTCGGCGAAAATGATACACTTTTGCACGGAATTAATGCCACTAATTCTCCGGTAGATATTCAAGAAATTACTTTAATCAAAGGTAGCGGATTTATCACTGAAAAGATTTTAGACATAGATTATCGCATTTCGCCTCAATCTTTCTTCCAGACTAATTCATCGCATTTGAATGGATTTATCTCGAAAATTATCGAGATGGCAGAAATCAATCGAGAAGATACAGTTTGGGATTTATACTGTGGGGCCGGTTCGATTACTTTGCCTGCTTCTCGCCAGTGCGATAATATTTACGGTATAGAGTTGATTGAAATTGCCGTTAGCGATGCAAAGGAAAATGCCGAGAGAAATAATATTTCCAATGCTCATTTCTATTGCGAAGATTTGCACAAAAAACACTTGCCGGAAATGCTAAACACTCTTCCGAGACCTGATATTATTATCGTCGATCCGCC
>CAZIIZ010000071.1:0-4042 GCA_964539225.1 uncultured Hyphomicrobiales bacterium
TTTCACCACGTCGGCTACGGCTGTGATTTTCCCTGTTCCCTTTTTCATCAGATAGAGCTTTTCGCCCTCGAAGACTCTGCTGTGAGGGATCTTTCTGCCGGCTGCCGAACGGACTATCATAGACTTCGTGCCGGCTAATATTTTCTCTAATACTTTTTCTTTATCATCGCAATATACTACGTGTACCATATAAAAACCTTCAATATTTACTCAATTATTATTTTTTCTGATTTAATTACTCCGTGGCTATTTGATAATATCAGCATATAAATTCCGCTTCCAATATCTTCAATATCTATACTTGAATCCGTACCTTGAATTTTACTTTGCTTAACTACATTGCCTAATACATCATATATGGTTACGTCGTAGTTATTGAATGAGAAATTTGGATTACTTATATTTATTTTGTCGTAAGCAGGATTCGGAAATATTTTAATATTTTCAATCTCTTTGGTATCTACATTCGTTACAACATCTAATTTAGTTCCGTAGGTAATATCGCCTTTTTTGTAATATACTAATTCCCTTTTATTCCAACCCATACATGGCCATTCATTGCAATGATGGTATGGTCCGCCTAATCCTTTGTAATATTTTTGGTTTGCTATACATCCGTCGGCAATTACACGACCCCAACATGTATCTTTACCCTTAAAATACCAATCGCCCCAATCTGGCTTAATTTTACATAAATGTGAATTAGACAATAACGTTTCAGTTGTAAAATAATAACTATAGAACTCATCATGATTCTCCGAATTAATAATTACTTCGCCGGGCAATTTATCAAAGTCGCTGTTTGTAGTAATTATCAAGGAAAGTGTATCATTGAAATAATTATATGCACCGGTGGTAGTCCCATGAGTTATTACGCTGTTACTAACGCCCTTCAAACGTGAGTATTTATACACTATTGAATCTGAGAAATCTTTCCGCTCTATGTATTTAATTATTTCTCTTTCGGTGGACATTATACCACTATTCATATTGGCATCTACGCAGAGTGCATCGGTTAGAATATGTAATTCGTCTCCTACTTGAAAATCATAAACATCAGCCCATGTTAAATTATGAACTCCTACATTAGGATTAGAAAGTCCAACCAAAACAGAGCCATTCTCTAAATCGTTGGAATTATTGATTATTAAATATGGGAAGGAATAAAAGTTTAAAATTCTAATGAAGCCATAATTTTTACTGATTTGCAGGTGCATATTATTCAATGGAATATCAATTGCTGTCATATTTTTATCGTAAGCTTGGAAGCTGATTGTCTTTACCGAATCATTAAGTCCCAAAAATGATAAAGTGTCAAATTGCGTAATGCTTGCTTCGATAGTCATAGAATCAGATAATTGATACGCAATCCATTTCTCGCCCAGTTTCGCTTTCGTATTAATCCTTATCGAATCGCCGAATTTATTAACAAATGTATTGATACCATCTTTAGATATAGAAACGGTTTTACCTATCCAAGATGCGTAATTTGGTTGGTAGCATTCATTTTCCCTTCTACTCATTACATAAAATGGATAAAGAATCGAATCGCCCGGACATTTAACGGAATCAATTCTGATACATTTTATATCTTTGTTTTCCGAGTAATGCTGATTCTCAAAATATGAAATTCGGCTTGAATTAATTGTCTGATAATCTTGAGCAAAAGAGCAAATTGCTGTAAGCAACACAAAGATGGTTGAATAGCGAAGTAGTTTCATATTTTTACCTTTTGATAATAATTTTATGTGAGTTTTACTCGAATCGGCGGCGATATTGTTTACACTTATTTTGAGATTCGCTTCATTGGCAAATTCGAGTTTTTCGTATTAAAATAGCATTCAATCAATGCGATTCAAAAATACAAAATATTAATCATATAGCAAAGTAATAAAAATTGTTGAGAAACTCTCAAAATGCTAAATTAGCATTCCTGCGAAACGAGTCTTCGAGTGGATGCAGGAAACTTTTGTTAGAGTTCAGCGTAGCTAATCTAAGTCGCTGATTATACAGAATATATTATTAATACTGTCTAATTTCCATTCTCTTAGATTCCGGTATTTTCTCGAAGACTCACAAAACCAGAATGACAGTATTCATCGATAATGCCGAAGATGTGTAAAATCGTTAGCGTAGGAGGTTTTCGTTAAAATAGGTCGCATCTACGATGCTATTTCTTCTTAGACTTAATATTTCTACAAATAGTAAGCGACTACGTCGCTAAGATTACCAACGCTGAATCCGAAGACGGATTTTCTGCATGCACTCGAAGGCCAGCTTGCATGAATAGCAAATAAAAAAGGCTCTACTAAGCAAATAGTAAAGCCTTTTTAAAAAATCTATGCTAATGAGAAATTATCTCATATTTTTATCGATATAAACAGTTAATCGGCTCAAGCAGTTTACGTAGCTACCGTATTCGTTGTCGTACCAACCGAAAATTTTAGCATGAGTAACCGGAATTTGAATATCTTGCGGTTCTTTCAATCCAAGCGAACGCAAAGTATCGGCACTAATTTCTATAAATCCTGTGCGAGTATGAGTTTCAGTTCCTTCGATTACCGCTGCGGCTTCGTAGCCGATAAAATCGGACGATACGTTTTGGCGTTCGGACAGCACTAACAAGTCCTTAGCCGGACCTTCGGCGTATTGTTTATACATGTTATTTATAAATGCACGATTTACTAATGGCTGACCGGCATCGTTCAATTTACTTGATATAGTTAAATTCAAAGTAATTAGCGACGAAGTATTAACTGGAATTCTGACTGAATCCGCCATAAATCCCACTCGCTGAATGTCCGGCAAAATTTTCTCTAACGCTTTCGCAGCTCCGGTAGAAGTAATAATTACATTATTCATAAATGAGCGGGTTTTGCGTAAATCTACTGCTCCAGCTTTGGGCATAGAGTCCAAAATAGATTGAGTATTCGTAGCTGCGTGAATAGTGGACATAGAAGCAGTCATAATTTCTGAAGTTTCGTGCGTTTCCACTAATGGCTTCATCATGTGTGCTAAAGCAGTAGTGGTACAGCTTGCCGCAGAGATTATGTGATGTTTGGATTTATTGAACTGAGTATGATTAATTCCGTAAACAAACATTGAAGAATCTTCCGGAAGTACTGCACTATTATCTTTAATTTTAAATGGAGCACTTACTATCACTTTCTCGGCACCGCTTTCGATATGACCTCGCACGCTACCGCCTTGTTTATCGGCAGGCTGAGTAGGATCCAAAAATACGCCGGAGCAATCTACTACTAAACGTACGCCTTCGCTACCCCAATTTATACTTTTCGGATTGCGTTCCTTGGTTAGTATTTTTATATATTTCCCGTCGATAGTGAAAATTAAATTGTCTCTATCGATGATGTTCAATTCGTATTTTCGTCCGGAATGTCCATAAAGAAATGTGGACAAATTGCCATAAGTGCTATCAGTATCAATAGTTTGAATTATTGCTTCCAAAGTCTTGCCGACTTCTCTGCCTACGTTAATTACGAATCCGTCGAAGTGGTTCAATAGTAATTGTTTCCAAAGATTTAGTTTACCGATTCGCCCTAAACCGCTAATACCTAAAATATTTTTATTTGAAATTTCTATGCTCATTGTATTTACGTTTTTATTGTTTAATTATCAATTACTTAGTTAAGAATTATAAGAAACGCAATTTATCAAAACTTTCGGATATATGCAAATTATATAATTCAAATAAAGTGCTATTGCAAACGAAAAATTTTGTTATTATAGCTATTGGGTACTGTCTTATAAGTAGTCATTCTGAACGAAGTAAATAATCGAGTATTAGGTAAGTCATTGATATTGTTGAATAATATGCTTCGTTTGGTACGGCAAAATTTCAATATTTAAACTTATGGAATAGTTCCAAACAACAAATATTGAAGTAAGTATGCGAGAATTACAATTATATTTTTTCAATCAATGACAGATATAAACCCAAAAAAGTCTTTCCAATTTCTTGAAAAGACTTTTTTCGCTGAAGTACTCGGAGCGGGACTTGAACCCGCACGAGGTTGCCCTC
>CAZIIZ010000071.1:4142-8996 GCA_964539225.1 uncultured Hyphomicrobiales bacterium
ACAGGATTTTAAGTCCTGTGCGTCTACCGATTCCGCCATCCGAGCATTTCAAAGTACTACCATTATCTAAGGAATTCAAATATAATGCGTTTTTGCTTAATATCCAAATTATATTTAATATTATGACAAAAATGTTGGATATAAACGAAAAGATATTGGTTCGGAGAGCTAATATCTCGGATTCAATAATGTTTAACTCCACGGAGTAAAGATGCAAATCATATATTAACTTAATACAGCGTAGTTGTTAAACGTAAGTAATTAGTATTTTAAATTTACAGAACTCCATGACAGATATAAACGCAAAAAAGTCTTTCCAATTTCTTGAAAAGACTTTTTATAGTGAAGTACTCGGAGCGGGACTTGAACCCGCACGAGGTTGCCCTCACAGGATTTTAAGTCCTGTGCGTCTACCGATTCCGCCATCCGAGCATTTCAAAGTTCTACCGTCATCATTTCCGAACTCAAAATTAACACTTTTTTGATTAATAGCAAAATTATATTTTTAAATTATTGAAAATAATTTATTTCAAAACAAGCGATAAATAGCTAACGCCTTGATAAATAATTATTTGTACGAGCAACGAAAACTCAATTTCAATAGATTAATTTTCCATATTATGAATTGAACAAGAAAATACTTGTATAATTTAGAACAAAATATTAAATTGTGTTTGAATTATTTGCACAGATTATGGGAAAAGTAGGTTTTATGGTAGTAATGAAATTTGGTGGAGCTGTGTTGAACAGCATAGAAGGATTTAATAATATGCTTCGTATTATCAAATCCAATGAATCTAAAAGAATATTATTAGTAATTTCTGCTTTTTCTAAATCGACTCGTAACCTAAAAAGTGCCGCAATTACTGCCGAAACCGGAGATTTGACGGCAGCGATGAAAATTGCCGATGAACTATACCGTGAATATTACAATTTTGCGAAAATGCTTATCGACAAGAATTCTATTTTGGATATTTTAGTCGAAGAGTATAAGAACTCATTTAGTCAATTGTATGATTTTTTAAAAGGAATTTCGATTACTCGCGAACTTACTTACAGAACACTTGACGCTGTGATGAGCTTTGGAGAGAGATTGTCATTGCTTACGGCTCATTATTATCTAAGCGAGAATGGCGTTGCCTTAGCAAGCATTGACTCGTCCGAGATTTTGAAAACTGATGATAATTATGGATTCGCTAATCCTAATTTAGAATTATGCGAAAAGAACATCAACGAATTAGTAAGTCCCTTAATTGAGCAAAGTAAAATAGTAATCACCCAAGGATTCGTAGCTTCGACTATAAGCGGCGAAATTACCACTATGGGCATAGAAAGCTCTAATTTAAGTGCAGCTCTTTATGCTAAGTATCTGAAAGCAGAAGAATTTATCATATATACAGACGTACAAGGCATACGTACCGCCGATCCGAAATTATTTTCCGATACGAAATGTATCAAACAATTAAGTTATGATCAAGCATACTTAGCCGGAGTGAGCGGAGTGAAATTAATTTTCCCGGAAATGGTGGAGATCGTGCGAAGTGCAAATCTCAAAGTAATAATTAAATCGGCATTTGCGGATGACGGCGAATTTACAACAGTTAAGTCCGAAAGAGGAAACTCCGCCGAGATTATTACGATTGCAAAGGAAGGCTTGTTTATGATTCGGGAGAAATTTACTTCTTCTCGCCAAGCTGCAATGATGAATGATTCATATTCAAGAGGGCAGTTCGCAGCCAATGAATACTTCTCAATAAGCAAAAGCGAATGTATCGTAATTAGCAGTGAAAATAATTCATTCTATAATTTTACAGATAATGCTATTATCTCGAATTCTTTGAAAATGCTAACATTAATAAATTTATCAGGTGCTGATATTGAAGCATTTAGAGCTGAAGTTAATAAAGAAACAGTTGGCAAAAAAATCGAATTAATGCTAACTCAAATGGATATCTGCAAAATATTCTATTTAGATTAAAAATAAAAATAAATTACATAATAGAGTAAAAAAAGAGTGTAACCTTTTGATGGATTAGTGTGTCTAAATAAGCGTAAGAATAAAAAATTGAAGGTATAATAAATAATTGAAGTATTTGCAACGAATTATTTGTTAAAAAGTTGCAAAATATCTTGTGCAAAAAATATTATTTTCGTATATTTGCTGTTCAATTTGAAAAATAGTATATTAATTGTAAATTTTAAAATATAAAAATGGAGATTTGTAATGAAAAAATTACTTTCTACTCTATTATTAGCAGCAGCAGTACCTGCCACTATGCTTGCTAAACCAGTTCAAGAAACTTTTATAACTAAGGTGCAAAAAGCACCAGTAGCTATGAAAAAAGCAGCTTTCATTAAAGCTGATGCAAAAATTAATCCTGCTCTATTAATGGTTCAACAGGGAAGCGGTTCTATCGTTGATACTGTACCATCTTTTGGATATTTAGGAATGTACGGTTCTACCGGTTTCACAAATGATTCTAAAATGATTCAGTATGATGAAAAGACAGATGCCGTATTTGTATTAAACAATAGTTATTCGTTCAAACTCGATGACAATCCTGGGTCTGTATCTCGCGGTGTCATTGATATACAGGTTTACCCTAATGGCGGTAAAGTAGTAGGTTCCCCAATTCGTGTTTATGACAAAGCAGATACTATCGCTTGGTATCCGAGTTTTAATATCTTGAATCCTACCGGAACTACTGATCCGAAAAAAATAAACATTTTTGTAGCAAGTCAAGATCTTAGAAATGTAAATCCTACTACTAGATATTTTACATATTACAACAAATCTGCTTTCTCTATGTATAACGGAAGCCCTACTACAGGTACCGTGCCACTAGTCAAATCAGTATATGAAAGTGGACCAAACAATTCTCCTGATTACCGTTGGAACTATATGAATCCAGTAGGATATACTTCAGTAGAAACAAAAGCACCTTATTATGTAATTGGAGCTTCATTATTTGCTTCTACTGAAAGTGGTAAAAAACACGGAGTTTACGGAGTAGCACTTTTCGAGAATAGCACTGATACCCAAGATAAATTGATTTCTGATTTCCCTGCTGCGTTTTCTTCTACTCAGTTTAAAGCTCCGACATCTACTGCACATTATAACTCTCCGGTATTATTCGGTGTGGACGAAGAGGGAACTCTTTATGGTATGATTAATAACCAATTCGTAAACGATGATACTAAACGTCTTCCTGCTGTATCGAAATCTGTTGATGCCGGTGCTTCTTGGGGTGCGTTCGATGTTATGCCTTGGTCAGTATTTGATAATTATGCTCAAAGTGCTCCTGGCGTGAACGGTACGCCAACTGATGAATTTGATTTCGGATTTGCTCCTTTCAATAGTGTTGATTTTACTGTATTAAGTAAGGACAACTTCAGCTATGCAGCAATAGTTTTCTTGCAATCAAAGACTACTAACGATTTGCTAATTTATGATATAGTGGAAGTATATAAAGAAGCTGGTCAATGGGGAATGCGTAAAATTGAAGATATGAGAACTAGAGCAACTGCTGAACGCCGCGGTTCAAATAGTATTGGAATTTTCTATCAAGGTGGAGCTGCACCAGTTGAAGATAAGCTTGTTTATGATTTTAGTACTAGAGCTCATGAAATTGAGTTAGGAATTACTAAAGATAAAAAGTATATTGTCGCTAAATGGATAGACAATGTTTTTAGTATTGATGCTGAAGGATTAAAAGAATATAATGATATTGATACTCTTGAAACTTCTACAGCGATGTATGAAAGCACAAAAGCTGATCAAACTACTGAATGGGTTGAACAAACTATCAAAGGTTATTGTCCAACTGCTATCTATTTTAAATACAGAAAAATTGGAACAACTAATTGGTCTGAGGCTGTTAGACTAACTAATGATAATCGTTATCATTTGCACACACACATGCCTGACGTAATTCCTTCTCTTAGTCAAATACCAATGCTAACAAGTGTGTCGATGGACGAGAGAACTTTCTCTAACGATACTTCAAATTATATTAATCACATGCCTATCAAACAAAGAAATATGGTATCTTTTGAATATAGACATACTTTATATAATGTATATAATGGTACGCCAGCGTCAATAGATGATAATTCTACAATTTCAAAAGAAGCAGTAAGTGTATTCCCTAATCCTACTACTGGCGAATTCACAGTTAAATTTAATGCTTCTGCTAATTCAACTGTTGAAATCTTCAATACTCTTGGCGAAAAAATTATGGACGTTAAGGGTACAACTGCTAATGCAGCTGGCTTAAATAACGGTATTTACTTAGTAAAAGTAACTAACAACGGTGTAGTAACTTCTACAATGTTTACTGTAGCCAAATAATTTAACATTATTGTAAAATTATTACGGTGATTACGTTTTAAATAAAGAAAGCTCGGCTGAAGAAGTCGGGCTTTCCTTGCATATATAGATATCGGCTTTAATCGACTCAAGACGTGCCAAAACGCAGTTAGTGTGAATGTGGGGTCGTCATAAGCGTTCTGCAATCGCAGGGACGGCTGAAAGAGCAAACGCTTACTATACACTGCCAACTACTCATACGATGTTTATTATATAGATTTTTGGCTATAAATCTGAGAAGTTATATATTGTCAAATTGATAAGATGTTGCAAAACGCAGTAACCTAGTCGTTGTCATTCCTGCGGAACGAGTCTTCGAGTGGATGCAGGAATCTCAAAGACTGACTGATTTGTATGCTTGAAGATTGTCTAAACCATTGATTTAGCAGATTGAATTGATGAAAATGATTAAACTATAATATTAAGACCGTTGCAAAACTCAGTAACCTTGTCGTTGTCATTCCTGCGGAACGAGTCTTCGAGTG